>CALMMH010000598.1 GCA_937868145.1 uncultured Phycisphaerales bacterium | reverse complement strand
CGGCCGTCGGGGCCGGGTAGCCGCGGGTCCAGACGCAGACTTCCGAAGCGCCGTTTCCGGTCCAGTTCTGGGCCGTCTCAAACTCCCGCTCGGCCTCGCTGACGTAGGGCGATGCGGTGTTGTCGTACATCAAGGGCATGGACTGCGAGGGGCTGTGCACGATGCCCTGCTCGGCGAACGGGGCCTCGTCGTAGCCGACCTGCGAGCCGCTGGCCTGCGTGGTCACGCCGTCGATCCAGGCATCATAGATGCGGTTGTCGTCGTCGTTATAGCTCTCGAAATTCTCGGCCAAAGCGAATTCCTGGGCGGCGAAGCTCCAGACCTCGCCGGCGTACGTGCCGGCGTCGCCGACTTCATCCACTCTCCAGAAGTACCCGATGCCGTACTCCATGCCCGTGGGCGTGAAGCGGTGGTCAGTCACAGTCTTGGCTGCAACGGTGCCTGCGGCGACGGCTTCGCTGTCGGAGCCGAAGTAGACCGTGTGCGAAGTGGCCTCGCGGCCGGGCCGCCAATCCAGCGTCGTGGTGAGGCTGACGTCGGTGGCCTCGTCGGCCGGGATCGGCTCGCGGGCCGTCACCGGGATATACAGGAATCGGACCTCGCTCAAACCGGTCTGAGCCAGTCCGCCCCAGGTTGCGTCGATCGTCAGCTTGACGTACTTGGCCACGGCGCCGCCGAAATCGACGATGGTGTTGGCCTTGTAGGTCGCGGCGCCGGTCGCCTTGGTGAATTCCGGCACACCTTCCAGCGCTGCCCAGGTTTCGCCGTCGGTGGAGTATTCGATCGTGACGGTTTTGGCGCCGAAGCCGATGAACGCTTCGATCATCTGGTTGGAGTTCCAAACCCAGAGTTCGTCGAGCTTATAGGCTTTGTCGAACTCGTACTGGATCCAGTTCGGCTTCACGCCGGCGCTCATCCACATATCTTTCAACTCGATGGAGTGCTGGTCGTCGGCGTTCAGTCCGGAGCCGTTCACGGTGTTCTGGGCGACCGCGCCGCTGGCTTCGCTGGACGCGGTGGCCGTGATGCTTGTGATCGGATAGGCAAACGGCTCGACCGTGAACGACCAGATCGGGCCCGCGAAGACCGTGTAGTCCGGGGCCGCGTTCACTTCGTCGATTCGCCAGTAGTAAGTCTGCCCGAATTCGAGCAGGCCGTCCGGATCAAAGGCGGGGTCCGCCTGACCCTGACTGGCCAGGACGCCGTTCGGATTGGCCCGGGTGGCGTTGGTGACGTCGTCAAGGCTCGTGCCCAAGTAGACGTCATGCGTGGCGGCGTATTCTCCGACGGCCCATGCCAGGATCGCGTCCTGACGCACGTCGGTTGTGGTGTCGGCGGGCACCGGCGCCGTCGCCTGGCCGGTCCGGAGGTCGTTGCCCGTCATGATCTCCTGGACTTCCTCCTTGGTGAGACTGCGGTTGTAGATGCGCACGTCATCCAGCATCCCCCACCAACTGCGCGAGGTGCCTTCATTCGTACGGCCGATAACAACATCCGCAGTATCGGCCGCTCCCGGCAGTGCGGGGATCGATCCGGAAGTGCCGCCGTCCTCGCCGTTGACGTAGTACACGTGCGTGCCGGACTTCACCATCGCGCACACGTGCGACCACTCGTTGAGCGCCACCTTCCCCGTACTCAGGGTCCCTTGGCCGACGGTGCTGAAATGCAGGGTACCGTCGGTATAGGTATACAGGCTGTATGACCGCTGGCCCTCCTGCTTGCCGATGATGCCCTGCCAGGGGTCGCCGGTCGGACCAACGTACCGCTTGGGATTGATCCAGACCGCCACGGCGACCTCGGTGCTCACCGTCAGACTCGTGTCGTGCGGGACCAGCACGTAGTCGTCGACGCCGTCGAATTGCAGAGCGGTGCCGAAGACACCTTCGACCCACGTCGGGCCGCCCGTGAGAGTGCCGTGGTTGCCGTACGATGACGAGTCGCCCGCCACAGTCCCACTCCCCTCATCGAACCACCACCAACCTACAAGCGTCGGGTCAGACCCGGCAAACGCCGAGCCGATCGGCCCCAACAACAGAACACTCAGAACCACCAAAAGCGGTCTCTTCAACATGATGTTTCTCCTGATACGAATGTCACTTCTTGTCGGGTTACACACGGTTCGAATATAGATTGTCTTATTGGATTTGTCGGCTCCTCCTGGCATGCACTCACACGGATTTTCTGGACCTCCTCACGGTTATCACCACGGGCCTATAACCAGGGTCCTACCGAGTCTGATTTTACGGGATGACGCCGGGGCAAGTCAAGAGACCGGCCGGAATCTTGCGGAAATCCACGGTTTATCGGTCTGTACGCCATACTCCCCCGAGAATTGACAAATCCAGGCCATTGCGATACAATGGACCTACTGATTCGATGACATATGGCAGGAGCGATCATGCAGGCACGGCTGAGGTTCTTGGGGGCGGCCCGGAATGTGACGGGTTCGCGTCACATGCTGGAAGTCGAGAACACGCGAATTCTTGTCGACTGTGGGCTGTACCAGGAGCGACAGTTCGCGTCGCGCAACTGGGATCCCTTCGACATCCCCCCGGCGAGCATCCAGGCGGTGTTGCTGACGCACGCCCATCTCGACCATTGCGGTCTGCTGCCCAAGTTGGTGAAGGAGGGCTTCAAGGGTCGGATCTACTGTACGGGAGCGACCGCCGAAATCGCCAAGATCGTTCTGCTGGATGCCGCCAAGATCCAGGAAGAAGACGCGGCCTACAAGCAGAAACGGCACCGAAAGGAAGGTCGCACAGGTCCTCATGGCGATCAGCCGCTGTACACGGCCGAAGACGCCGAACAGTGTTTCCCGCTTTTTGTTCCGATCGAGTACGGCGAAACGGTGAAAATTGCGCCGGGGGTGGAGGCCGTGTTCTCCGAGGCCGGCCACGTTCTGGGCTCGTCCTTCATCAATGTGGGGATTTCGCAGAACGGCTACGCCCGCAACGTGTTGTTCTCGGGCGACGTGGGTCGCAAGAACCGTCCGATTATCCGCGATCCGGACGGCGCCAAAGACGGCGACTACATCCTGGTCGAGTCCACCTACGGAGACCGCGTTCACGGCGGCCGCGAGGACATCAAGGTCGCCATCGGCGAGGTCATTCGTCAGACCTGCGACGCCGGAGGCAACCTCATCGTCCCGAGTTTCGCCCTGGAGCGCGCCCAGGAACTGCTCTATTTCATCCACGAACTCCAGCATGAAGACGCAATCCCGCACGTCATGGTGTTCCTCGACAGCCCCATGGCCAGCGCCATTACGAAAGTGTTCCGGCACCATGCGAATCTCTTCGATGGCGGGATGCGTCGCCTGATGCAGAAACATGAATCGCCGTTCGAATTCCCGGGTTTGAAGTTCACGGAGTCGACGAAGGAATCCAAGGCCATCAACACGATCAAGGGCACAGTCGTCGTGATCGCGGGTTCCGGCATGTGCACCGCCGGACGAATCAAGCACCACCTGGCCAACAACATCACCCGACCCCAGAGCACGATCATGTTCGTCGGCTACCAGGCCGTCGGAACGCTCGGCCGACGGATCGTCGACGGCGATCCGGAAGTGCGAATTCTCGGCGTCAACTATCCCGTCAAGGCGCGTGTCGTCCAGATCCAGGGCTTCTCCGCCCACGCGGACAAAGAGGAACTGCTCCAGTGGCTTGGCACGCTGAAGAAGCCGCCGCGGAAACTCTTTGTCGTCCACGGCGAGGCCGAGAGCGCCAAGCATTTCGGCCAGTTCATTCGCGAGAGGACCGGCTGGGACGTCGCGGTCCCGGAGTACCAGGACGAAGCGGTGCTCAGCTAAACAAAATCGCCCAGGGAGAATCTCATCTCCCTGGGCGATAAGATACACTCTACGACAATCAATCTTCCGGCAGCGGCTTGCCCTTGGTCTCCGGCGCCCAGATCAAAGTGACCAGACCGAGCACGAAGATGAAGGACAGTACGGTGGCCGCCTTGCGGAAGGGCTCGTTCACATTGGCTTCGATGAGCTGCCGATTCAGGAACATCAGCATCGGCGGGAAGCCGGCAGCGAGATACCGCACCGTGTTGTAGCAGAAGCCCACGCCCGTGCCCCGCAGTCGCGTCGGGAACAGCTCCGGGAAGTAGATCGAATACCCGCCGAACACCGACAAGTGGGCGAAGCCCATCATAGGCAGCATCCAGTAGGCGTCGGTGCCGGTCCGCAGGAAGTTGAAGACGAAGATCGTTGTTCCCAAGCAGAGGATGAACGCGCCGGCGAACGCCAGACGACGGCCCACGAACGTCGCCACGAACGTAAACGTCAACATCCCCATGAAGGCCCCCACGTCCTGCCAGGCCGTGCCGAAGCCTCGCACCCTGTCGACAACATCCTGTGGCTGCCCCTTGAGCGCCGTGGAGATCAGTTCGGGAGAGAAAAAGCCGATGCCCCAGAGCCCCGCCATGCCCGCCAACCCCAGGCCCACGCCGACGAGCAGGTTGCGTCGCCAGACGGGATGGCGGACCATGCTTGGGATCGAGCCGAACTGCTTCGACTTGTCTGTGCCCCCGGCCGCTTGGCGTTTGGCTTCCTTCCACCGTTCGGGCTCGCGCAGCACGAAGATCATGGGGACGACCAGAAGCGACGGGAGAATTCCCACAAAGAAGATGATCCGCCAGCCGGCCATACCCCACATGAAGTCGGCCTGGCCCGGCTTGATCTGTGTGCTCAGCAGCGAGCCGATGATATTGCCGCAGGCCGAGAGCGTCTGGAGGAGTCCGAGGGCCAGCGGGCGGACACGCGCGGGAACGCTCTCCGCCACCAACGTGGTGGCCGCCCCAAACATGCCGCCGACACCCAACCCAACCATGAATCGGTATACCAGGAACTCGGTCCCGGTGCGGGCCAGACCCGACAAGCCGGTGAAGCCGGAGTAGATCAGCAGCGTCACGACCATCGTCTTGACGCGGCCCCAACGGTCGCTCATCATGCCGAAGATGATGCCGCCGGTGGCCCAGGCGATCATCATCACCATCGTGGCCGAGCCGGACCACGACTTCACAGCCGCATCCGTAACACCGACGCCCAGCACCTCGCGCAAAGCCGGCTCCCGGGACAGAATGAAGAGCCGCTGGTCCATGCAGTCGAACAGCCAGCCGCACGACGCGATGATCACGACGAGGTAATGATAGCGAGTCAGCTCTTTCCACCAGGGTTGATTCAGCGAGAGTTCATTCGGTATGGCGGATTCAGCCATCTTCGCATCTCCTTATTCCAGGTTCTACTCCATATGCGCCGACGGGCCGTTCTGCAAGAGACCAGCCAAATACGGTCGGTCCGTAGTGTACCGGTCCGACCCGGTCAGGCCAACTGATTTCTCCGCAAGAATGGTTGTCCCCGGAATTCGCGGGGTTCGCAGGGCTGTACGTCGAGCGGATCGGAGACTATAATCTCCCTTCAACGGCTACGACAAACAAATGCGGTCCACGTATTGCAGGAGAGATCACATGAACGATCAGAGACGTCGACAAGTGACTCGCAGGGGATTCCTCGGTGGCGCGGCTGCGGCGGCCGCGTTTACGATCGTGCCTCGCCACGTGTTGGGAGCCGCCGGCACAACGCCGCCGAGCGAGAAGGTCAACGTGGCCATCATCGGCACGGGCGGCCAGGGCATCGTGAATATGAAACAATTGTTCCAGGAGCGGGACGTTCGCATCGCCGGGCTGTGCGACATCAACGCCGAGAGCGACTACAGCATGTTTTACTACGGCGGCACGGCAGGCCTCAAGCCCGCCCTGGAACTCGTCCGCCAGCAATACGGCCAGCCCTGCCCCACCTATCATGACTACAACGAGATGCTCGACAAGAAGGACATCGACGCGGTGCTGGTCGCCACGCCGGACCATTCACACGCCGTGATCTGCCTGGCCGTGATCGGCAAGGGCAAAGGACTCTACTGCGAAAAACCCCTGTGCCGCACGGTGCAGGAGACGCGCGTCGTCACCGAGGCCGCCCGCAAGGCCGGCGTTGCGACGCAACTCGGCAATTTCGGCCACTCCAGCGAGGATATCCGTCTCTACTGCGAGTGGATCTGGGACGGCGCGATCGGCGACGTCCAGGAGGTCCACGCCTGGACCAGCACGGGCGCCCGGCGCTGGACCGATCTGACGGCTCGACCGAAGGACACGCCGCCGGTGCCGGCGGGATTCGATTGGGAGCGATGGCTCGACCCGGTTCCGCCGCGGCCGTACCACCCGGACTATGCCCCGGTTCGCTGGCGTTCCTGGTGGCAGTTCGGCTCCGGCACGATCGGCGACTTCGCCTGCCATCACCTGGACCCCGCCTTCTGGGCCCTGAAGCTGGACCAGGTGGACCGCTACCAGGTCGAAGCGAGCAGCTACGGCACGACGGAAGAGGTCTGCCCCGCCGCATCGCTGATCTACTATCACATCCCAGCCCGTGGAAATATGCCGTCCGTGCGGATCACGTGGTACGAAGGCGGCCTGATGCCGCCGCGACCGGTCGAGCTGGAGGCGGGCCGCAGCGTCGAGGAGAACGGGATCATGTTCATCGGCACGAAGGGCACGATCCTCGGCGAAGGCTGGGGCCGCTCGCCCCGGATCATTCCCGAGACCAAAATGCGGGCCTACAAGAGGCCGGCCAAGACCCTGCCTCGCGTAGCGGGCCACCATCGCAACTGGCTCGACGCCGTCAAAGGCAAGGGCCGTCCGAGCACGCATTTCGATTACGCCGGGCCGCTGACGGAATTCTGCCTCATGGGCAACGTGGCTCTGCGAGCAGGCACGAAGCTCGACTACGATGCCAAGGCGATGAAGATTTTGAATGCCGCTGAGGCGAACGAGTTCGTTACGCCGCACTATCGCGAGGGTCGAACGCTGTAGGGACGCAAGTCGTGCTGAGTCCCATTCGTCCAATAGGTCCCATAGGTTCTGCTCGCATGGCGCGATCGAGGCTATTCTCTCTTTTTGCCTTGTGGCTCGATGGACGCCGGGGTATATTGTTGACGATCTCACGATGCCCGTCCGGGCGTGCGTAGCGCCTGCTCTGTGGAGACTCGGCATAGGCATGAAGTCACGACTCACCGACATCTCAAACCTCTAGTAAGGGGCAGATCCATGACCAGCGAAAACACCGAACAACATCCGATCCGAACCACCTGCTGTCCGTGCGGCTGCGGCGAGGGGCATTCCGCCGGGATCAGCCGGCGAGGCTTCCTCCAGAGCGTCAGCGGCGCGGCGGCCGTCGGTACGGCCCTGAGCGGTCTGACGTGGTCGGCCGTCTCGGCAGCCGAAAGCGGCAACCGGGCCGGACCCGAGCGACGAGCCCTCGTGGTCAGGCCGATCCTGACCTACGAGACGCCCTCGCCGCGACCCCAGACGAGCTGGCGGTCCTGGGGCGGCATTCACAATCAGCAACAGGCGGAAGAAGAACTGATCCGCATCCAGAAGGAACTTGATGAACTCAAGAAACGAGCGGATTTCCCGATCGAAGTCCTCAAGCCTGTCGGAGTTCGCAACGCCCAGGAGCTAGCGGCGCTCAACTACGCCGGACAGGCCGATGTCTCGATCGTTTACGCGGCCGGCGCCGGCATGGACCTTTTCGACACCATCGCCAAACAGAGCAAAAACATGATCTTCTTCTGCCGGCACAAGTCCGGGCCGGTCTACCTCTGGTACGAGATCGTCAGCCCTCGTTATCTGCGGCAACACACCGATGCCCTCAAGGTCCAGGGTCTCGACGACGGCGACGTGATCGTGGACAGCCAGGATGAGATCCTCTGGCGGCTGCGGGCTCTCTGCGGTTTGCAGAACACCCTGGGCACGAAGATCTTGTGCATCGGCGGACCTGCCGCCTGGGCTCAACCCGATGGCGTCGTGCAGGACCTCGTCCGCAACGTGTGGAAATTCGATATGCAGACGGTCTCCTACGACGACCTGGGCAAG
>CALMMH010000597.1 GCA_937868145.1 uncultured Phycisphaerales bacterium | reverse complement strand
CGAGGTCGTGATGAAGTACGGCGAGCGGCTCAACGCCGACGGCACGCTCGACCAACAGGAAATCGCCCAGCACATCAAGACCGGAAAAGCCCAGACCGACACCTACATCCTCAAGGGCCAGGGCACGGAAGTCTGGGAGCCGCGATTCGTCTATCACGGGTTCCAGTACGTCGAAGTGACCGGCCTGCCGGGCAAGGCGAGCCTGGACATGCTGGAGGCCCGCGTGGTGCACACAGCCTTCGACAGGGCCGGCTCGTTCGAGTGCTCCAACGATCTGTTCAACCGGATTCAGCGAAATACGCTGTGGTCGTACGTGAGCAACTTCGTAGGCTATCCGACCGACTGCCCGCACCGGGAGAAGAACGGTTGGACGGGCGACGCGCACCTGGCCGCCGAGGCCGGTCTGTACAACTTCGATTCGGCCGCGGCCTACGCCAAGTGGATGAACGATCTGTACGACGAACAGCGGGACAGCGGCGAGCTGCCGGGCATCGTGCCCACCAGCGGCTGGGGCTACGCCTGGGGCAACGGCCCGGCCTGGGACAGCGCCTATCTCCTGATCCCCTGGTACCTCTATCAGTATGACGGCGACACACGGGTCTTAGCCGACCACTACGACCGCCATAAACGCTACGTGGACTATCTCACGAGCAAGGCCGACAACGGCATCGTTTCGATCGGCCTGGGCGACTGGGTGCCCGCCAAGTCCAAGACGCCGGAGAAGGTGACCTCCACCGGTTACTACTATCGCGATGCATTGATCGTCGCCAAGACCGCCGCGATGCTCGGCAAGACCGAGGACGCCCAGAAGTACGGCGAGCTGGCCCTCAAAATCCGCGACGCGTTCAACCGGGAGTTCTTCAACAAGGAGACCGGCCTGTATGACCCCAATACACAGACGGCCATGAGCTGCGCCCTGACCCACGGACTGGTCCCGCCGCAGGAGCGGGAGCGAGTCCTGGGCAATCTCGTGACGATGATCGAGAAGAACGACGGATTCCTCGACGCCGGCATTCTGGGCACCAAGTACCTGATCGACTGCCTGACTGCGGGCGGCCGGGCCGACGTCGTCTACGGCATGGCGACCAAGACCACCTACCCGAGCTGGGGCCGCTGGTTCGACGAAGGCGCCACCACGCTCTGGGAGCAGTGGGACGGCGGCGCCTCCCGCAACCATATCATGTTCGGCCACATCAGCGCCTGGTTCTACCAGGTCCTCGGCGGCATCACGCCCGATCCGGAGGCGGTGGGCTTCAAGCACTTCACGATCAAGCCGCAACTGCTGGGCGACGTGACGTGGGCAAAGGCTGAGCACGAGTCCATGTACGGCACGATCCGCAGCAATTGGGAGGTCCAGGGCGACAAGTTCATCCTGAAGATCGCGGTGCCCGTGAACACCACGGCGACCGTGTACCTCCCCTGCGACAAGGACAAGGCGATCGTCGAGGGCCCCGATACCATTCACGCGGGCGACCACGCCAAGTTCCTCCGCGTCGAAAAGAATTACGTGGTCTTCGAGGTGGACTCGGGAACCTACGAGTTCATCTCGCGACTGCCCAGAAAGTAGCATGGATGGAAGGCGACTTCGTAGGGTGGGTCAAATCACAATCGGAGCTTGGGGTATGATTCGACGTTTTGGATCCCTGGTTCTGCATGCCGCACATGGCCAGCGACGACTACATCCGCCATTTCGCGGAGATGGTCAAAGGCGGCCTCAAGCCCGGCCTGAAGGTCTACATCGAGTACTCGAATGAATGCTGGAACGGCATCTTCGCCCAGGCCCGCTATTGCCGGGACCAGGGCAAGAAGTTGGGTCTCAGCGACAACGATTACCAGGCGGTCGTCGAATTCCTCAAGCAGAATCCCCGCTGGTGGTGAACAAGCCGCCTCCGCTCCGCGTGAAGAATGTGGGTCTCAGGCGAAGCGAGATCTTGCGAAAACCGAACGCCATCGTGTACACTGGGAGTTTTGGGATCGTCCAGCCCGGGTGCGCATTTCAAGGCGGCCCCCCTGGAGATCCTTGCCACGAGAGGTGTTTTCGGGATGGATATGGCGGCGGATCAATTCCGTGGTAAGAAACCTGGACTGGAACCAGTGAGAAGCAAGTCTGAACTGTTCGAAACGGGGCTGCCGTCGAGCCTGGAAGAGGCGGCTCTATTGATGTACGCCTTGTCGTTCGGCCCGTTGTCGAAGAACGATCTGGCCAAGGCCCTCAAAGGGGTCGGCATGACCATGCGGGACGGCTCGGCGATCACGATCCAGAAGCTGGCGGCGTGCACCCAACGTCTCCGGGAAAGGCATCAGATCGACGCCTACGGGTCGGAACCGGGGACTTGCCCGCCGGAGGTCCGTACGACCGCAATCGAGGCGGCCCGCAAGAAAGGCTGGCTCCATCGGTTCGCCGTAACGCTCCAGCGGACGGTGCCGGGGCAACTCAGCCAGGACACCTGGGAATACAAGTGGGGAAGGCGGCGATTCGTCTCGTTCTATCACGCCTGCCGGGACGTGTTCCTGGCGCTGGAGCAGGACGACCAGGACGAGTTCAAACGTCTGGCGGGCCTGTGCAGCCAGGATGAGCGGGTCCATTCCCTCGTCAACGTTCTGATCGTGGTCTGCATGGAGCCGTTTCAGCCCTCCTACCTCGAGCGGTTGATCCCCCAGTACCGCGATCTGCTGCTGTCGGCCGGTCTGCATCAGGAGATCATGCTCCTGAGGCTGAACCACCCTGTCTTCGCCTATGCGAGAGACTGGCTTTCCGCCAACCGGAAGGATCTGGATAAATCTCTCCTGGAGCGATGTGTCGTTCACCTGATCGAGCGGGATCTGCTTGCGGGCGATTTCGCCGCGGCCGGCACCCTGCTGGAGACCTTCGCCGACCTGGACACCTGGATCATTCGGGGCATGTTCGAGCTGATGTCGGGCCGGATCGAGGAGGCCCGACAGGCCTACGAGGAGGCGCAACGCCGGACCGGCAAGAGCAAGAGCGCCCAGATCGAGCACCTCCGCAGCTTCCCGGCCGTCCTGCACACTCTGCTGCTGGTCCAGTCCGAGAAGCCCCAGGACCGCCTCCAAGTCCGGACCTGGCTGGGTTGGCTGGACACCAGCCGGACCTATACGGGCTATCGCGACGCCTATAGCTTCCTGACCGAGCTTCTGGCATGGCACGAGGGCTACGATGTTTTCTCGGAAGCGACGTACGAAACCCGGACTTTCCATTCACCGGAAGTCCCCCCTCTGATCCAGGCCAGCACCCATCTGATGCAGATGCTGTACCTGCACTACACGTCGCAGAGCAAGGCCCTCAAGACTCACAAGCACGGGATGCTTGAGACAATCGAGACGTGGCTGAAGGAATGGGAAGAAGGCGGCGCCCGATGGCTGACGATGCAGATCGCGCGTCTGATGGCCAGACTGGGCGAGGCGATACCCGTCTTCAGCGACAAGGCCGAGGCGTTCTTCCAGGAAACGTCGGCCCAGGACCTGTCTTCGTTGTGGCCCGTCAAGGAGATCTGGGAGAGCCGAATCGCGGCCATGGAGCAACTCCTTCACGAGGCCGAGAACATCGGAAACCGACCGGGGAATTCCTCGCGACGCCTGGGCTGGAAGCTGCGGGAATGGAAAGAGAATCGGATCGACGTCATCCCGGTGGAACAAAAACGGACCAAAACCGGTTCCTGGACGAAAGGCCGGGAGGTCGCCATTCACCGGCTGACTGAAATAGAGCGGCAGGAGATGGATTTCCTGACCGATCAGGACAAAGCCGCCCTGGCCGGCGTCATCACGCGCCGAGACTACTACGACACTGTCTACCGGCTGGACTCCGGCGTCACGCTGCGGGCCCTCGCGGGACATCCCAATGTCTTTTGGGAAGACCATCCCCACATTCCGGTCGAGATCGTGCAGGGCACGCCCGAGGTTCACATCGTACCCAAGGAGGGCAGGCTGTCCATCCGGATGGATCCCTACCCGGAGGAAAGCTTCGACGACGCCGACATCGCCAGTTTCATCACGAAGGAATCGCCGAGCCGCATACGGGTCGTGGTGTTCGAGCCCAAGCACATGAGAATGGCCGAGATCCTCGGTCCCGACGGCGTGTCGATCCCCAAGGACCACTCGGAAGAGGCCCTCAATCGCCTGCAGGGGCTCTCCAAGCACGTGGCCATCCAGTCGGACGTCGCTCTGGCGGCCGAAGACGCGGAACTCGTCGAGCCGGACTGCCGCCCACGCCTGCGGTTGCAGCGTCTGGAGCAGGGCCTGCGGGCCGAGATGGTCATCATCCCTCTGGGCAGCCAGTCGCAGCGAGCGTTCACGCCCGGCATCGGAAACCCGCACCTGGTCGAATTCACCGGCGGCAAAACTCTTCAGACCCGCCGACTGCTCAAAGAAGAATCCGACCGGGCCGCCGCCGCATTGGAAGCCCTCGAGCTCTTGGACGAAGACGGAGATTTCATCTGGACCCTGGACGATCCGGAGATGGCCTTGGGGCTCCTGGAGAGGCTTCAGGCGGTGCCCGAGGAGACCCTGCTGGTGGAGTGGCCCAAGGGCGACCCCATCACCGTACGGTCGCTGTCGCCGCAGCAGTTCCATCTCTCCGTCCACGCGGCTCAGGATTGGTTCGAAGTCGAGGGCGAGGTGAAGGTCGACGAAAACCTCATGATCCAGATGCGGACCCTCCTGGACGAAATCGAGAACAACGACAAGCGGTTCATCGCCCTGGGCAAAGACCAGTACATCGCCCTGACCCGGCAACTGCGAAAGCAGCTCCAATGGCTCGCCACGAGCGGCCAATTCTCCGGCAAGGGCAACAGCCTCCGCGTCCATCCGCTGGCGGCCATCGGCCTGGAGCAGTGGAAGAACGAGATCGGCGAGTTCCAGGCGGATACGAAATTCGATGCGCACATCGACCGGCTTCGGGCGGTCGAATCCTATCAGCCGGCGCTGCCCACAACGCTTCAGGCGACCCTGCGTCCCTATCAGACGGACGGCTTCACCTGGCTGGCTCGCCTGGCCGAATGGGGAGTCGGAGCCTGCCTGGCCGACGACATGGGCTTGGGCAAAACGATCGAGGCCCTCGCCTTGATCCTGCACCGCGCCTCCCAGGGCCCTACCCTGGTCGCGGCCCCCACCAGCGTCTGCGCCAACTGGGTCTTCGAGGCCCAACGGTTTGCCCCGACCCTGCGTCCGATCCGCTTCGGCATCGGCGACCTCGGCCGGCGTGAGGACGTCCTCAAGGCCCTCGGCCCATTCGACCTGGCGATTTGCTCCTACACGTTGCTCCAGCAGGAGGCTGAAGCGATGAAGGACGTGCGGTTCGCGACGATCGTTCTGGACGAAGCCCAGGCGATCAAGAACGCCGCAACGAAGCGATCCTCAGCCGCCATGAACCTGACCGGCGGCTTCCGCATGATCTGCACCGGCACCCCCATCGAGAATCGCCTGGCGGAACTCTGGAACCTGTTCCGCTTCATCAATCCGGGTCTCTTGGGCTCGGAGGAGCGGTTCCGCGATCGGTTCGTCCGGCCGATCGAGGGCGGTCACGACTCGCAGGCCAGCCATGTCCTGAAGGCCATCGTCCAGCCGTTCATCCTGCGGCGAACCAAGTCGCAGGTGCTCGAAGACCTGCCGCCGCGAACCGAAGTGATGCGGATGGTTGAGTTGAGTCCGGAAGAACAGGCTCTGCATGAGTCCTTGCGTCAGCGGGCCCTGGAGCGGCTCGAACGCACCCGAGGCATGGAAAAAGGCCAGAATCATATCCAAGTCCTGGCCGAGCTGATGAAGCTCCGCCGCTGCTGCTGCAACCCCCGGCTGGTGATGCCCAACTGCGGCCTGACCGGCTCCAAGCTCGAGGCCTTCGCCGAGTTGGTGGACGAGTTGATCGACAACCAGCACAAGGCCCTGGTCTTCTCGCAGTTCGTCGACCACCTGACGCTGCTCCGCGAACACCTGGACAAGCAGGGCATCCGCTACCAGTACCTCGACGGCTCAACCCCGGCCAAGAGCCGCCAGCGGCGGATCGACGCCTTCCAGAACGGCGAAGGCGACCTCTTCCTGATCTCGCTCAAGGCCGGCGGCCTGGGCCTGAACCTCACCGCCGCCGACTACGTGATCCATATGGACCCATGGTGGAACCCCGCGGTCGAAGACCAGGCCAGCGACCGAGCCCACCGCATCGGCCAGACCCGCCCGGTCACCGTCTATCGCCTGGTGGCCGCGGACACGATCGAGGAAAAGATCGTCCAGCTCCACCACGCCAAGCGAGACCTGGCCGACTCGCTCCTGGAAGGCACGGACACCGCCCACACGCTGACGGCCGACGAACTAATCGATCTGCTGAGGAATCGCTGACGACGGCTGGCAGGCACAGGACGCCGGTGTTGACATCAGGTGGAATCTCGGGCAGAATCGCAAGCATGAGGATCACCGGAATCATCTGGCTGGATTCGATCGTCGAAAAGATCGACACGAAGCATGGAGTCTTGCGAGAAGAAGTCAAGCAGGTGGTTCAGAATCCCGCCACGATGTTTCGGTTCGTGGAAAACGGGTATCGTCGCGGCGAGAATGTGTACGCCGCACTGGGGCGATCCGAGGCAGGCAAGTATCTGATTGTGTTCTTTATTCACAAGCCAGACCGCCGAATCCTAATTCTGACAGCCCGCGATATGACCATCGCGGAAAGAAAACGCCATGAAAAGAAAAGATGATAGAAAAAGAGCTGCTGCCAGGAAGAGCAGCGTCTCCCAGGCCGGGACGTATGCTGAAATGGGAGACTTTTGGGACGAGCACGATCTGTCGGAGCACTGGAGTGCGACCCGCTCGGTGAGAGCCAACGTGGACGTGGAATCGGAGGAGTCCTTGTACCGCGTTGAGAAGGGACTCTCGGAGAGCATTCAGCGTGCTGCCAGGAAAAGGGGTGTCTCGCCCCATACACTGGTTAACCTGTGGCTCCAGGAGAAGATCCAGAAGATCAAAGCCACCGGCAACCGTGGATGACGGAACGCGCCGCCCTGAGTCGCCGGACGACTGCCCTCGGCTCGTCGCCGACGACGTGGCGAGGAAAAGATCATCCAGCTCCACCACGCCAAGCGAGACCTGGCCGACTCGCTCCTGGAAGGCACAGACACCGCCCACACGCTGACGGCCGACGAACTGATCGATCTGCTGAGGAATCGCTGAGCATCTCGGAAATCCCGCCCGCGATTTGCGATGATGCTTCCATGTCCGCGTGCCTCCTCATTTGAGAGGAAGTGGAACCCGTATCCCTTTTCCCGGAAGACCGAAGGACTCATGGCATCAGATTAACCTGTTGGCTTGTGAAGAGTAACGTCGTCCTCCTCGCGGCCAAGCATTTCTTCCCACCTGCGGTAGATCTCGTTGCATCTTCGCTCGACTGCCTCGGCCGCCGAATTGTCTCCAGGCGCGGCGTTACAAACAATCCCAAGAGCGTTGTAGAGACCTGGATGCTCCGCAATCTCATCCAAGTCCTTGAGGATATCCTCTTCCGGGAGGCTGATGCCCTGGATGGCAGCCTTCGCCGCCCTCAGAACGATGGTCTTCGTCGGATGGTCATATTGGGAGGACCAGTACTCGAGCATTCTGTCGAGATCAGACCGACGCATCGAGGAAGAATACGCACATATCGCATGTAGGGCCATGTAGGCAGCGTTGTCGGAGATGGCGACACCTTCGTCGATCACCGCTCTCCAAGCCTTCTCATCCTCGTATGGAAAGCATGCATCAATGCTTTTTATGTATTCAATTTCGTCCATTCTGCAGTCCCACTCACGGTTTCGATGTACACCCCCACACGCCTGTTGGTCAGTCCGTGCCGCCTCCCGTGTCGAACCCCGGGCGGCGGAAGGCTCGGGCGTTGGGGAAGGCGGCTTCGGTTTGCCGCAACAGACGCTTGAGCGTGCCCATCGCGAAGATGGCGTCCTCGTGGTCGGGGAAATGGTCCAGCAGGGTCGCCCAGGCCGCGATGGACCGTTCGATACCGAGAATCGCGACCTTGGCCGAGCCGTCGGCGTCTTCCTGCATGCCCTCCATGTCCTCCGTCGCGGCGCGAATCGCTCCGGTGGCCGCCCGGCAAAGCTTGACCCAGATCTGGTGCTGATACCAGCGGATCACCTCGAGACAGTCCTGGATGCCCGCGACGTCGTCGCCCGTCCCCCTGCCGTGGAGGTCGCCCCGGCTGGAAGAGTCCGGTTCGTCGCCTATCAGGCCTTCGTGCGATTGGAGCCACTGCTCGACCACGTCGATGTACCGCATGGCGGTCCGGCTGAAGGGCTGCGAATGGGCCGTCTCGCGGATTTCCTCCTGTTCGCGGAGATCCTCGTCAAACCCTTCGTCGTCGAGGTCGATGTCCATCTCCTCGGCGACCTCTTCAAGCCTCCCGATCGTCGCGTCGAAAGTCTCGTGCAGCTTGTTCCAGAAGGCCTCGTTCTCGGCGTCCTGCGACGAGGACTCGCCGGATTCTTCCTCCCGGGCCAGCGCGTAATTCATGCACCGGCCGGTGAACGTGCATCGCTCACACCACTGGTCGCAGTAGTTGTAGATCCCGGGGATGAACCTCGGGTCTCTCGCCAGTTCATCCATTCGATCTGGGTCCATTGTCCAACGCCTCCGACAGGCTTCGCGGTTCGTTGCCGCTGCTGTCGCTCAACGAGTATACCCTACGAGAAACCGCGATACAACGCGTCGCGGTTTCTTGCCGGAATAACTATAGATGTGAGGTCGCCCCGGCCGAAGGAAAATAGTGGCAATTAGTGGACAGGCATCCTCCTGCAATTTGGGAAGAATGGCATAATTCGAGTGAGTGGGATTGCGGAGTTTGCGGAAGGTGTGATAGAATACGTGGCTATGTCGGTCGGCTCGGGAGGCTCGGGCGACCGGTGAGAAAAAATGCAAGGTTGCAGGTTCTGACTATGAAAAAAGGCACCAACAACGACGAATATATCATCAAACCGGCGGAACGGGTCATGCGTCTGCCGCCATACCTGTTCGGACGTCTCAATGCGATGCGGCACGCTCGCCGACAAAAGGGCGAGGACATCATCGATCTGGGCATGGGCAACCCGATGGACCCCGCCCCACAGATCGTGATCGACAAGCTCTGCGAGGCCGCCAAGGACCCGCGGAACCATCGCTATAGCGCCTCCAAGGGCATCAAGAATCTCCGCGGCGAGATGGCCAAGAAGTATGCCCGCAAATGGGGCGTCGACCTCGATCCGGATACCGAGGTCCTCGCCTGTATCGGATCGAAAGAGGGCTTTAGCCACATGTGTCTGGCCATGCTCGGACCCGGCGACACCGCGGTCGTGCCCGATCCGGCCTTCCCCATTCACAACTACGGCGTCATCCTGGCCGGGGCCAACGTCATCACGATCCCCCTGGGCAACGACCAGGCATTTCTCGACACCATCGCGATGGTCTGCGAGCGTCTGTTCCCCAAGCCCAAGCTGCTGATCCTGAACTACCCGCACAACCCGACCGCCATGACGGTCGATCCGGGCTTCTTCGAACCGGTGGTGGATCTGGCCAAACACTTCAAGTTCCAGGTCATCCACGACTTCGCCTACGGCGAGACCCTCTTCGACGGCTACAAGGCCCCCAGCTTCCTGGCCACAAAGGGCGCCAAGGACGTCGGCGTCGAGTTCACGACGATGAGCAAGCCCTACAGCATGGCGGGCTTCCGCGTCGGGTTCGTCGCCGGCAACAAGCAGATGGTCGACTATCTGGCGACCATCAAGGGTTACTACGACTACGGCATCTTCCAGGCAATCCAGATCGCCGGCATCATCGCGATGCGTCACTGCGACAAGGAGATCGACGCCCAGAACGCCAAGTATCAGATCCGCCGGGACGTCGTCTGCGACGGCCTCCAGCGGCTCGGCTGGCAGGTGGACAAGCCCCGCGCCAGCATGTTCGTCTGGACCAAGGCCGCGGAAGAGCACCTCAACGGCAAAGGCACGATCGACTACGCGATGGACCTCATGGAGCACGCCGAGGTCGCCATCAGTCCCGGCCGGGCCTTCGGCGAGAACGGCGAAGGCTACTTCCGCATCGCCCTGGTCGAAAACGAGCAGCGTCTCCGCCAAGCGATCCGCAACATCAGCCGGTACGTGCAGCAGAGACCCGTCCGCAAGGCCAGAGCCCCGAAGAAATAAGCAATCGCACGAGTCAGTGCGCCCTATCAGTCCTATTCGTCCTATAGGTCTTATCAGTCCTATAGGACGAATGGGACAAATAGGACCTATAGAACCCGCCCCGCTCCCTCGAATCCTCTCTTGAATTCCGCGTCCGGACGTGCTGTAATCGCACTGTCGACGGGAATTGAATCATCATTTCGGAACATGCGAGGGCGTGATATGAGTCGCAAATCTGTGCCGGTTTGGTCCTTCATCGCGGGCATCCTTCTGTCTTCAGGTCTTCTCAACGCAGCGTCCGTCTACACCGTACGGCTGGACGATCCGGCGGCGGTCTACCTGACGCCGGAGAGCTTCCCCGTCCATGGCGACGGCGTCGCGGACGATTCCGACGCGGTCCAGCAGGCAATCGACAAGGTCGGTGGCGGCGGCATCCTGTTCATCCCCAAAGGCGCCTATCGCCTCACGAAAACCCTCTACGTCTGGCCCGGCGTCCGCCTGATCGGCTACGGCGACAGCCGGCCGGTCTTCACGCTGGGCGAGAACACGCCGGGATTCCAGGATGGAACCGGCAAGTACCTGTTCTTCTTCTCCGGCGGACGCGGACGCAACGGCGGCCCGCCCTCCGACGGCAACCCCGGCACCTTCTACAGCGCGATGAGCAACATCGACATCGAAATCGCCGCCGGCAACCCCGCCGCGGTCGGCGTCCGCTTCCACGTGGCCCAGCACTGTTACCTCAGTCACATGGACTTTCGCCTCGGCTCAGCCCGCGCGGGAATCGAGGACATCGGCAACGAAGTCGAGGACCTGCATTTCCACGGCGGCCAGTACGGCATCAGCACTCACCGGTCCGCCCCCGGCTGGCCCATCCTCGTGATCGACTGCAAGTTCGACGGCCAGAGCCAGGCCGCCATCGCGAGCGACGAAGGCGGACTGGCGATCGTGCGTCCCCACATCACGAACGTTCCCACCGTCGTCTCCACAGCCCCCGGCAAGGCGGACGAACTCTGGATCAGCGACGCAAGATTCGAAAACATCTCCGGTCCGGCCCTGGTCATCGGCAACGAGTACAACGCCCGAATGCAGGTCAACCTGCAGAACGTCGCATGCAAGACCGTGCCGGTCCTGGCGAGCTTTCGCGAGAGTGGAAAGACCGTCCGCGGCAGCGACCCTGTCTACATGGTCGAGCAGTTCTCGCACGGGTTGCACATCGACGGCCGACAGATCAAGACCACCGTATCGACCCATGAGGCAACCGCCCTTCCCGCTCCGGCTGCGTCGGACATCCCCGCCCTGCCTAATCCTACGACCTGGACCAACGTTCGCACGCTCGGCGTGATGGGCGACGGAAAAACCGACGACACCATGGCCCTGAAAAAGGCGATTGCGGAGCACCAAACGCTCTACCTGCCCATGGGCTGGTACTGCGTCACGGACACGCTGACGCTCCGACCGGACACCGTGCTCATCGGCCTGCATCCCTCGGCCACCGTGATCAATCTGCCGGACAATGCGCCCGCCTTCCAG
>CALMMH010000596.1 GCA_937868145.1 uncultured Phycisphaerales bacterium | reverse complement strand
CCCGTTAGGTCCATTCACTGCCGGCGGATACGAAGCCAGCCACAAATCCGGTTCCCGGGTTCGAATCACTTCGGTTGGCGGCACCCAACCCGATCTCCAGCTCCGAGAGTTTCTGTGAGCTGTCTCGGACGGTCATCGAGGCGAAGCTTGGACAGGGATCGACCGGCCAGCGGATCCAACAGGACGTGGTGGAAGCCCATGGCTTTGCCGCTGGCTGTTCCAGTGTGCAGCGGCTCCTCGGGGTCGGGATCAAAGCCGACCGATCCCGTTTCGGCGACCGCAGGTCCTGCCGGGCGAGCAGGCGCAAATGGACTTCGACACCAAGGCGCCGATCCTGCGGCCGGATGGCAAGCGGCGACGGGCCCACGTTTTTCGGGGTGGTGCCGAGCTTCCCGCGGAAATCGTACAACGAGGTGGCCCAAGCACACCTGCTTACAGCTTCTTGGGTCGTATGGGGGCATCATTCGAGCCAAGCCCCCCTTTCAGCAGCCTCCAGACCTCTCCCCACCATTGGCCGGACATAGCTCCCGCTACCCCGTGAAGAAAAACCGCAGCCAGAAAAGCGGCTGCGGTGAAAAAAGGAAGTAAAGAAATCACCCGACCGACAACTCCGAAGCCAACAGATTCAACTGAATGTCAGCCTCCAAAGGAAGCAGCCTCAGGTACTTCGTGAATTGGGCCACCATCAGGCCTGCCGCGATGTTCGCGCAATAGATCGTGGTCTTGGCGGTGCAGGGGCCGATGAAGGCCTCCTCGGTCCGAAAGAGGGTCGTTGGGTAGTGCCGCCGGGACTGGGGGTCGCAGGCGGATAGCACCCGCAGCGTCTCGGCACTCATGCGGCCGTCCGTGAAGAAGGATGCCGAACCCCCTACCGACTCCCAGATCAGCCGCCGGACATCGATACTGTCCACGCAGCAGAAGACGGCGTTGCCGATCTCCATGCTGCGCCGGAACCGCTCCGCTATGGACACGATCTCAATGCCGGAGTTGACCCGCCGGCACAGAGCGGCCGTGGCCTCGACCTTGAGCTTGCCGAGGTCCTCTTCGAGGTAACCCTGGCTGGCGAGGTTGCTGGTCTCGACCACGTCGAAGTCCACCAGTTGGAGCCATGGAACTCCCATGGCGGCAAGCTGTAATGCCACTTGGCGGCCGATGGCGCCGACGCCGATGATCGTGGCCTGACAGGCAGCGATCCTTTCTGCCGGCACGATGTCTTTCTGACGGCTGTAGCGTTCATCTGTTCTACTCATAAGAAGGCCACCTCACTTTCCTGATTCCACAGTTCCGGCCGCTCCGCCAGCTCATCGAGGACGAGCTGACGTTGGACTGGGTCCATCTGCTCGA
Source organism: uncultured Phycisphaerales bacterium (assembly GCA_937868145.1). Taxonomy (GTDB): domain Bacteria; phylum Planctomycetota; class Phycisphaerae; order Sedimentisphaerales; family Anaerobacaceae; genus PLanc-01. Next base: position 1,804 of record CALMMH010000596.1, on the reverse strand, counting down.
ATCGATCAAGGAAGTCATTGGGCAAGCCAGGTGCAGCCAATGCTGTCGTGGCCGGCTCTTCCTTCTTGGGCTGAGACAGCGTATTCTGCCAATCCGTTGCCCGGACATCGATCTCGTACTCCACATCCCAGCATTCATGGTCGCTGGGGCCAAAGTCCCGGGAGTAGTCCACCTCGGTCGGGATCAGGATCTGGCCGCCCGGGCCCACATTGAAGCTCAGACGAGCGTAGGTGCTGCTATCCTGGGCGACGATGGCCATGACGGCCCATTGACACGATCCGAAGACTCGTGCAAAGGTCTCCTGATCCGTAGAGCTCGGCTCAGGCGAATCGCCCGGATGGCTATGCAGCCAGATTCTCGCGAACTGCTCGGGTTTTCGGCCCAGGTCCACCTGTTCATCGAAGAACTTGCCTACGGCTTCATCGTCGAACTTGACGCTGACACAACTGACCTCCTGTTTGACCGTGATGAACTCCGTCACGTACAGGAGGTCGTCCGGGGCACTGATGCCAAAGCCCCCTACCTCATTATGGGATCTATCCCGGAAGTACAGGAGTTTGGCCCAGGCCGTGGGGCTGAACCGCAGCGTCATTCCCTTGGGCTGCGGCTCCTCCTCCAGCCAGTCGTCCTCCCACAAGGATTGCCTGGGGTTCGGTTGTGCTCGGCGATTCATCGGATTCCTCAGTCTCTTGTTCTTCATCTTCTTGCTCCCTTTGCTCTTTGCACTCTGGGCACAGCCCATCGGTTAGACACGATTCACAGCAGGTCGATTCACAATCGCTGCAGGTGGTCTTGGCGCACTTCGCACACAGGGGTCGATCGCAGATCTCGCAATGACCGGCGCACCCACTACAGACGATCTCACCACATTCATGACAGACCCGCGAGCAGTTGTCGCATACCGCGTTGTCGCAGTGAGTGCAGTAGTACGTTTCCTCGTCATCCATCACGTAGCTGCAGTCGTAGCAGGAAACGCCGTGCCAACTACTCAGCGGCACATAGGGGCTGTCCGGATTGTAGGTGGACAGGATCCCCCGCACCATCATGAAGAAATCGCTGAGCCGTCCTTCCTCCAGGGCCGCCCGGATGGCCGCGGCGCCATCTCCTTCACAGAGCACCTCATTGCTCACATGGGGATGGATGATCGCCTCATCTTTCGAGGTGGGATGCGGCTCGACCGCGATCACGTAGTACGGCGTCTTGGTGTAGAGCGCCCCGAGCTTGTTCATGTACAGGGCGATCCGAAACGGTCCCAGGTACACGTCCTCCAAGGTGATCGGCTCGGTGACGACACATAGGGAGTCGTCTTCAGAATGGAACTCCACCTCATCGAACTCCGCCTGGACGGCCCGGAGTTCCGCCACGATGCTGGAGAACTCCGGCACGGGTCTGTCGCGCCGGTCCAGAAGGCTCTGGAGCTTGGAGATGGAAAAGGGGATCTCCCCGAGCTGCCTGTTGATGGCCGTACAGCATTGTTCCGTTGCCGCGAGCCACCCGCGTGTGGTGGCCAGGGCCATCTTGTGCGATAGGAACGTCAGGTCATGGAGCCTGCTGACAAACAGGCTCAGTTGCCGCATGCATTCCAGGTAGCGGCTCTTACGCAACTGGAGCAGGGCATCATGGACCATGTCCGCCACCTGCATCAGTTTCTTTTCGTTCATTGCATACTCCTTCTCGGAAAAAAGGCAAAGGGCACCTGTCCACATAGACAGATGCCCTTGCCGGCGCCGCGGGACTCGGCTATTGCTGAGCCCCCTCGATCTTCAATGGGGTAATCGTGATTCGATCCCCTTCCTTGATGGCC
>CALMMH010000595.1 GCA_937868145.1 uncultured Phycisphaerales bacterium | reverse complement strand
CCGCGCCGAGAGTGGCGAGCTTTTCGGGTGTGAACGGGTTATGGATGCGGTGAGCGCTTTCGGTGATGTTGAAGATCCGTGGAATGTCCACTTTCGAAAACTCCTTACGAGTGTGAATGGACTCGGTACGTCACTAACGGCATACAATTATAGCACTTTCAGGGACAGCTTGCTTATTTCGCTCCCGAATTGAGTATGCTGTCCCCCGATTCCGCCCCCTCAGTCACTCCTGTGGACGGGAATCGGGTTTGCTGTCAGTCGCCGACGTACAGAGAGTGCTTTCAGGGAAGGCGATGATTCCGTCGATCGTCTCCTGGGAATACTGTCTGCCGAGGTAGTCGCTGCTCTCGTTGTAGAGAGCGTACGTGCGCGTGACCAGGGCGCGATTGAGGGCAACGGTGTAGGGGACAAACGCCGTCCGCATATTGCCGCTGCCGGAGCTGTTGATGTCCAGCACCTCGACAGGCGTCCGACCCGAGAAATCGAAGTCCTTCAAATCGACATACCGCAGTTGGCTGTTCCCGGCGGTTTTCCAGTACAGACGCATGGCGCGCGGATCAGATGCCATCCTCCATCTCGTCGCACAAGGTGCCGGGAGCTTATCGGCTACGGCATCGAGCATAGAGAAAACATAGCTTACCGCATCGCTGGTGGACGCGGCATCGTACCTGGCGTACATCTCGGCCAGCGGCTTGAAGCGTCCCGATGGGTCGTCCCCGTCCTTCATGCACGATTCATAGGCACTGTTGACCATGGCCGGGATCGGCAGCTTGTCGCCGGTGTAGACGGTCATCTTCCCCGCCAGCCACTCGATGCCGGCAACCTTTCCGGATTTGTCGCAGATCAGGAAGTGCGAAGCCATGCCCGCCCAGTCCGTGGGTTCGATGCGGACCACCTTATCGGAGGCGATGACCTCGTCGACCGTCGCGCTGGTGTCCAACTGGTATTGGATCCATTGTGACCCGCTCAGGACAGGCAGGCCGCCGGCCGGTGGATGCTCAGTCTCGGCCAACATCATTTCGACGACCACCAGTCCGGCTTCGTTCATCCCCCTGATGGGGAACTCGCGCCCTTCATTAGTGAGGGTAATGCTGCCGTACTTGGAGGTCCAGGTCCAGTCGGGCTTGTTCTTGTACCAGAATCCGTGTTTGACGACGTGACGTTTGTTGACCACGACCATGCCGTCATCCAGGATCCAGTCCACGTTGCTCCCAAGAATGAACTGCCCCTTCTTATTGAGACAGACAGAGGAGCACCCGTAGATGTCCGCAAAGGCGCCGGTCAAGCCGATGATGATCAGGATGATGATGCCGTGTAATCGCATACTCCTGCCTCCCATGTCAGCCACGTGCATGTCCATCTTGGTTCTTCCCGTCCACGATTCTCTCTGTCGGCTCCATTCCGCAATCACGCCGCGAGTCAGCCTCTATTCTCGGCGGTTGATTGTAGCCCAAGGGTCCCCCTCCTACCAGAAGTCCTCGCAAGAATCTCCAACGAGACGGATTTCTGGATTTCCAAGGACAGCTTATTCACTTCGCTCCCGAACCAAGTATGCTGTCCCCCGATTACCGCTCTGTTGTCGGAGGCTGCCCCGTATCGTCTTCGTACCTGACCCCTTTACTTCCCCCGACTTTACCATCAGAATCATTGAAATGGAAGGGCATATTGCGTTATGATGGAGCCGAGAGTAGGTCAAAGGAATTGTTTTTGACCTCTGATGGGGAATGTCAGAAAACCGGTTCGCGTGGTGGAACGAAAATAGATGGCAACGGGCATTGCTTGGAGATTTCAATGGAAAGACGATCATTCCTGAAAAGTTCAGCGGTAGCGGGGGTCACAACCTTGTGTGGGGCAGGCGCCGCTTATGCGACCGACAGTGGCATGCCCAAACTGAAAGCACCGGATAAACCAGCCCAGCTGAATCTCTGCCTGCAGTGGGGCGCGATCCCCGGTGGCGAGATGAAACAAAAGCTCGACTTCCTGGGGGAAAACGGTTTCAAAGCCGTGGAAATCCCTTCGGGCAACTGGCCGATTGACAACTGCGACGCCTTGCTCGAGGCGATGAAGGGACGCGATCTCTTTATCGCCACGGCCTGCGGGCCGAGCGATTTCTCCTATGCCGAGGCCGAGAAACGCGAGGCAGAAGTCCAAAAGTTCCTGCCCATCGTTGAAGCCCTGGGAAAGATGAAGGCTGTCGGCCTGATCATCTGTCCGGCCCGGGGCAATCCCGGCATGGGCTTCAAGGAACTGCGCGAAGATTTTGTCACCAACACCGGCAAACGGGTGGCCGAACACGCACATAAGCACGGGACCTCCATTGTGCTGGAGCCGCTGCGCCGCAACGAGACCCCCTTCCTGCGTCAGGTGGCCGACGGCGCCGCGATTGCCCGGGATATCGGCCCCGGCTGTACGGTGATGGGTGACTTCTGGCACATGGGCCTGGAGGAGACCAGCTTCATGGGCGCCTTCATCTCCGGCGGCCACCTGCTGACACATGTGCACATCGCCGGGCTGAAGCAACGGATTATTCCCGGCGTCCATCCTGAGGCCGACAACTACGTTGATGGATTCAAAGGGTTGAAGCTGATCGGCTACCGTGGCGCCGTCAGCTTTGAGGGCGGCTGGCCCAAGAATCCTGCGGATCCCAAGCAGGGGCTCCCTGAAGAAGAACGCATCCGATTGATCCGCAACATGGTCCGATTGCTCCAGGAGCAGTGGGAGATGGCGTAAGCCCCACCTCCCGTTCTCCCTAACGCACGGGCGTCAGGGAGAACGGGAGGCCCTAAGGATGACCCCTATTTTTCCATTCCATGGCGTGGGCAGTCTTGACGGACCGCCATTCGGGACAGCCTGCCTATTTCGCTCCCGAATTGAATATGCTGTCCCCCGATTATATGCTAACTCGTCATAGCCAACTCTTGCTCGCAAAGCCAACGAATATCCGCGAGCATGATGTGCGATTGGTCCAAGTCGCCTTTCAGAGCCGGGGCCACCCGGATGGCCTCCGCGACAAGTCGGTCCAACTTGATGCCGTGGAATGGACCATATCCCGGCACGAGCAAGCAGCCGGTCAGTTTCTCAGCAGGCGTGGCTGGGGCTGCTCCCAATCGGGCGGCTATATCAAGCAACAAATACCTTCGGGCGATG
>CALMMH010000594.1 GCA_937868145.1 uncultured Phycisphaerales bacterium | reverse complement strand
ACAACATCATTTATTGTAGCCAAGCTTGCCCCAGATCCCCAACTGGACCCACTGGAGGTCCTCCTCCCCTTCGGGGGTCGTCGGGGCGAACATGCCCACCCAGGTGCGTTCATGGTTCCTTCCCAACTGGATGGTTTCCAAGGCCGTCCACTTATGATAGTCGGCATGTCCGTCGGCGTAGGCGAAGTTGGTCCCGTCCCCATGCCGCGTGACCGGCTGATCCCACCACGTCGGCGCCAGGTACTTGGTCGCATAGGCGTCGGGGCTCGACAGTCCCTCGTCGATGAAGATGAGTCTCTCCGCAGGCCGGGGGATCCGGAGTCTCTTTTTGAATTGGGGGCTGCCGTCCACGGATCGGCCGTTGCTGGAGATCATCATGGCGTAGGTCATCAATTCGCCCCGGTATCCGGCGGGGCATTTGTACAGCTTGGCTTGGCGCACATACGACCACAAGGCCCCGATCTGGATGCCTTTGAGCTGATCGTCCACAGTCAGTTGCCCTCCTTGCGACCAGTCGCCCGCCCACGTCACGCCCACCCACGGGTCGCCGTACGTACTTTTCCAGCTACCGCCCGCTTCACTGCTGACGACTTTGTCGTCGTAGTCGTCGGCGTACAGAATCCAGGCCATTTGAAGTTGTTTCTGATTGTTCAGGCAGGACGCGCGTTCGCCCTGCTCTTTGGCCCTGTGGATGGCCGGCATCAGGATGGCCATCAGAATCGCGATGATCGCGATCACAACGAGCAGCTCGATGAGTGTGAATCCGTCCATCCGCTTCATTCTTTGCCTCCCGATCATTCACGTGTCGAAAGACCACTGCCCGGCTCACAAGCCGCTCCGCACAACTGTCCCGTACGGTCGCTCATCAGACTCGCAGTACGACCGCCGTATAACGTCATTATACCGCGATGACGACAAAGGCAACAGGCCCGCATGAAAACATAGCGGCTCCCAGCCCGCATTTGCATAGTTCCGCACTAGGATATACGGAAGGGCCTTGCCCCCACCACGAAACCGGCGGGCAATCCTGCTTGCGAGACTGGAGTCATTGCCTCTATAATAACGTACGCGTCCGGCATGGGGACAATCGGGAGCCAGATCGCCAAGACGCATCATTCGTGACGGCATGTTGACACGAACAGATTGGGAAGGAGGTTTCGTCATGAACAAATCGCAACTCATCACCGTGGTGACCCTGGGCCTGATGACCCTGCAGGCTCGCGCCGCCGACACATCCCTCGTCCTGTACCTGCCTTTCGACGAAGGCGCCGGCGTCACGGCCACGGACGTCTCCAGTTACAAGAATTCCGGTTCGATCGTCGGCACCCCCCTCTGGGTCGCAGGCGCCAAGGGCACGGCGTTGGAGTTCGTCAGCGGCTCGCACGTCACCATCCCGGAGATCCCTGAGTACGACGTGACTTCCGAAGTCAGCCTGTTGGCCTGGGTCAAAACCACGTCAGTCCCCAACTGGGCCCGCGTGATCGACAAATCCCAGTGGCAGACCAGTGGTTTCGACCTGGTGCTGACGCAGACCGCCGGTCTGCCCCGACTGGAGTTCTTCGTCAACAACACCACCTCGCTGGCCGACGCCACCACCGCGGTCACCGACAACGAATGGCACTTCATCGCGGGCACTTTCGGCAACAAGACGATTCGCGTCTACGTCGACGGCAAGATGGAAGGCCAAGCCCAATCCACCGGGCAGGTGGACATCAACCCGAACAACCTGCCGGTCATGATCGCCGGAGAGTCGAGCTCGAACGGCGGCAACCAGTTCTTCGGCAGCATCGACGAAGCCGCGATGTACAACCGCGAGTTGTCGGCCGATGAGATCGCGAGCATCTTCCGCAACGGCATGGCGGCGCCGGAGATCGCGCTGAGCCCGGAGCCGCAGAACGCCGTCGTCGACGTGCCGCAAGACATTGCATTGGGCTGGACGCCCGGCGGGTTCGCCGCATCGCACGATGTGTATCTGGGCACTTCAGCGACCGACGTCGACAACGCCGCACGGGACAATCCGATGGGCGTCCTCGTCAGCCAGGGTCAGACCGACGCGACCTATCTGCCGGCCGCACTCGAGTACGGCACGACCTATTACTGGCGGATCGACGAGGTCAACGCCGCCCCCGACAACACGGTTTTCAAGGGAGCGATCTGGAGCTTTACCGTCGAGCCCTACTCATACCCGGTCACGCCTGTAGCGGCCACCGCTTCCGGTTCCGGGGCCAACATGGGGCCGCAGAACACGATCAACCGCTCCGGCCTGAACGCCGACGACCAGCACTCCACCGACTCCACGCAGATGTGGCTGAGCAGCACGGCCAAGCCCGCCTGGATCCAGTACGAATTCGACAAGGTCTACAAACTCGACAGGATGTGGGTCTGGAACTCCAACCAGGCCATCGAGGCCATCCTCGGTTTCGGAGCCAAGACCGTCACGATCGAGTACTCCGCCGACGGCCAGACCTGGTCGACGCTGGAAAACGTCCCGGAATTCGCCCGCGCCACAGGCACGCCCAGCTACACGGCGAACACCACCGTCGACTTCGGCGGCACTGCGGCCAAGTTCGTCAAGCTCACAATCGAAGCCAACTGGGGCGGGGCCGTCGCCCAGACGGGCTTGAGCGAAGTCCGGTTCTTCTACGTCCCAGTGCAGGCGTTCTATCCCGAACCGGCGGTCGGCGCGACAGGCGTGAGCGTCGAGACCGAGTTGAACTGGCGGCCGGGTCGTGAGGCGACTGCACACACCGTATACGTCGGCGCCGACTCCGACGCCGTGGCAGGCGGTCAGGTTCCGAGCCAGACCGTAACCAACCACAGCTTCGCGCCGGCCTCCTTGAATCTGGCGACGAAGTACTACTGGAAGGTCGATGAGGTGGGCGACGGCGGCACGTATCCCGGCGACGTCTGGAGCTTCACAACCGAGGATTTCATCGCTGTCGATGACTTCGAGAGCTACGACAACGACACCAACCGCATCTACGACTCGTGGATCGACGGGATCGCCGACAGCAAGAGCGGCTCGCAGGTCGGATACGACGAAGCCCCCTTCGCCGAAACTTCCCTGGTCCATGGCGGCGGCCAGTCCATGCCTCGAATCGCCGCCGATCGCGCGCATCACCCCAATTTCGCGCCGGCGCTCTGCGAC
>CALMMH010000593.1 GCA_937868145.1 uncultured Phycisphaerales bacterium | reverse complement strand
GGAGTTACCCGGCTCGTTGGACAGGTCCCAGATCACGATGCGCTTGTCGGCTCCGTACCGCGCGACCATGTCCTTGACGTACTCCTGGAGTTGCGGCCATGCGGCTTTGTCCACAACCAGTTTGAGCCCGGGGCTCGGCACCCAGCGGGCGTTGGACGTCCCGGGCAGCGGGTCCTCCTGTTTGCCCAGATAGGGGTCACGACCGGCATCGAAGGCGCAGTCGTCGAAGAGGACCGGCATCACGCCGATCCCGTGCTTCTCTGCGATCGCCAGGAACCGGTCGAACCGATTCCGGAAACCCGCGGGGTCCTGTTTCCAGACGATGTATTGGAGAAAGACCCGGCAGGAGTTGTAGCCGAGTCCCTCGGCCCAGGCCAGCTCGCGGTCCATCGTCTTGGGGTCGAACGTCTCCGCCTGCCACATCTCCGTGTCGTTCACCGCGGTACTGGGCACAAAATTGAAGCCGAAGAGCCACGGCTGTCCGGCGTACCACTCCTGCGCTCTCTCCTGGGACCATCTTTCAACCGGTCCTTCAGAGGCAGCCGGCAATGACGCGGCTATTCCAGACAACGCGATCCAACCGGCAACACACCGCGCGATCATTCTCCTCATTTTGCACTCCGTCTTCATTTCGTTGCACCCCTGTCTCGGACTCTCGGTCCTGTGGGAGCATGGACGTGACCATCATACAGCGCCGGTTTCGGCGCGTCCTAGTTGAAAAGAAGGAATCCCTCCACGATCGCGTGGTGAGTTCGTTCTGCCCCGGACGGTTTTTCACCAACCCTGAGGCGGATTGACCTGTATATGCAGTCGAACGATGCATTCTGCCTGATCTGTCCTGGACGAAGAAAACGGACATGGGGAGCAGGAATGAAGTTGTCGGTCGCCGCCAATTATGACTTGGACCTGGCCGTGAGGCTTGCGGAGTTCCCGGTGGTCGAGGTCTATGGCAAGTTCACTGCCGACCCGGTCGGGGGCGGTCGACCGAGCTATATGGGCACGCCGCTGACCGGGCGCGATTTGGCCGCCTATGTCGCCGAGTTGGACCGCCACGGCATCGCTTTCAACTATCTCCTGAACAGCTCGTGCTTGGGGAACCGGGAGTGGAGCCGGTCCTGGCAGAGGAGGCTCATGCGGCTTCTGGACCGCCTCGGGTCGATGGGGATCCATCGGTTGACCGTCTCGACGCCTTACCTGTTGGAGCGAGTCAAGGCCGCCTTTCCCCAGTTTCACATCAAGGCCGGGATCTACGCACAGATCGACACGCCCCGCCGGGCTCGTTTCTGGCGGGACCTCGGCGCTGATGCTTTGACGCTGGAGAGCTTCTCGATCAATCGCGACTTCGACACGCTGCGTGCGATTCGCGAGGCGGTCGGCTGCGAACTGCAATTGATCGCGAACCACCCGTGCCTGCCGAACTGCGCGATGCAGCCGTATCATCAAAACGGCTTCGCCCACAGCTCCGACGGCTCGCGGAACCTGTTCCTCGACTACTGCTTCCTGAGTTGCACGCTCAAGCGTCTGGAGGACCCTTCGACGCTCATCAAGGCCGGCTGGATTCGGCCCGAGGACATCGGTTTCTACGAAACGCTCGGCTACGAGCACTTCAAGATCCTGGAGCGGGGCATCCCGTCGGCGGAACTGCTCCGACGCGTCGCGGCCTACAGCCGGCGCAGATCGGGCGAGAACCTGGCCGACTTGGTCCTGCCATACGGCTTCCGGCAAGCGCCGCGGAAACAACGCTTCTGGCTCCTGCGCCATTTCTTCCGGCCCGGCCAGATCAATCCCTGGAGATTACGGCCGCTGTACGACGTGCTGAAGGAACAGGGCATGCTCTTTGCCCTGGCGGAGAATCCCTTTCGGATCGACAGCGGAAAGGTTCCCGCGGGTTTCCTGAAGGACTTCGAGCATCGTCACTGTGCGGGCCTCTCTTGCAGGGACTGCGGCTACTGCCAGGAGATTGCGGCCCAAGCGGTGACTGTCGATCCCACATTCCGGGAGGAGCAACTTGCCCAACTCAGGCAGGCCAGGCAGACGCTGATCGACGGGAGGCTGTGGGATGTTTGAAGAACGTGCACGCGGCTTGGAGTTCCTCGACGCCCCCGACAGCGATCCTCACCTGACGGAAGAAGGTTACCGGTTCATGAAGCTGGTCAACCGCATCGGCGGCGGCACCCCCGCCGTACGCGAATTCCTCACGGCCGAGTTGGGCGACCACCCCAGGGACAGACCCGTCAGAATTCTCGACATCGGCGTCGGCGGGGGCGACATCCCCCTATCCATCATGCGATGGGCCCGCCGGCGCGGCTATCGAGTCGAGTTCACTTGCGTCGACTTCAACGACAAAGCGTTGGAGATGACGCAAAGCGCAATCGACAGATCCGGCGGCGAAGGCATCAAACTGGTTCAGGCGGATATCTTTCAGTATCAGCCTGTCGGAGATTTCGACTACGCGATCGGCTCGATGGTCTTCCACCACTTCACGAACGACGAGATCCACCGGCTCGTCGCGCACCTGTGCGGCTTCGTGCGGAGGGCCCTGCTGATCAACGATCTCCATCGCAACTTGTTGAATTACCTCATCTGCAGTATCCTCGTGATTCCGCTGGACCGCGAAATCCGGCACGACGCCCGGCTTTCGATCCGGCGGGGCTTCAAGCCGACCGAGCTGCGGACGATTCTTCAAGAGCACGACCCGGCGGCAGTCGTGACCCGGTCATGGTTCAGCCGTGTCGCAGGGGTCGTCCGGTTCGACCGCAAAGGAGGCGAATGAAGACGGTCCTGACAGCCTTGGCGACAGCAAATCCCAGGCGATACGCCACGCAACAGGAAGTCTGCGCATTCTTCGAGAAGCACTTCCCGATGGAGAGCAAGGAGCGGGGTCTCTATCGCGAATTGCTGCTCAACGGCCCGATCCGGGGACGGTACATCGCAGTCGATGACGATGAGGAAATCTGCTCGCAGGACCCGGACAGCCTGATCGGCCGATTCGAGAGACACGGCCGCCGGATCGCTGCGGAGGCGGCCCGCAAAGCCCTGGACCAGGCAGCACTGGCTCCCGCTCAGATCGAAGGCCTCGTGGTCAATACCTGCACAGGGTATTTGTGCCCGGGATTGTCTTCCTACCTTATCGAGGATCTCGACCTGCAGGCGTATACGTCGGTGCTGGACCTGATGGGCATGGGCTGCGGCGGCGCGATTCCGAACCTCGAGGCCGCATGTCGGATGATCCAGTCGGGGGCGAAGAAGACCGTTCTGTGCCTGTCGGTGGAGATCTGCTCGGCGACCTTCTTCCGCGGCCCGGACCCGGACCTGATCGTCAGCAACAGCATCTTCGCCGACGGCGCCGCGGCCGCGGTACTGCAAGGGAGTCTCAACGGCGACCTCGTTCGTAGTGTGCCCGCAAGGGCATATCTTCAATCCGAAGAAGACAAGATAACGCCTCGCGGCGTCACTACAAACAGGGCTCCCCAGGCTCTCGTTCAGTTCCTCGACTTCGAGTCGGTGACTCTGCCGGAGCATCGGGACAAGCTTCGCTACACGACGCAGGGCGGCCGGCTGCGCAACGTGCTGACGCGCTGCGTTCCGGTGATCGGGGCCAAAGCAGTCGCCCAAGTCACGCAGAGGCTCCTCGATCGTCACGGCCTGACGCCAAAGGATATCAGTCACTGGGTCGTCCACCCCGGCGGCACGCAAGTCCTCGCCGCCGTGGAAAGGCATCTGGACTTGACGTCCGAGACGCTGCGTTTTTCCTATGAAATCTTCCGCGAGTACGGCAACATGTCCTCGCCTTCGGTGATGTTCGTCCTGAACAAGGTCCTCCGCGAGG
>CALMMH010000592.1 GCA_937868145.1 uncultured Phycisphaerales bacterium | reverse complement strand
TCTTTCGACCTTCTGCCCGCGTTTGCACCGCATTGGGTGTCGGAGGTTTCTTTTCGGCTTGGCGACCGGGAGTCTCCAGCACTTTTGCTTGAAGTTCCGGCACGTGTCGGTCGGCAGGACCTCCACAATTGTGCCGCCGTAGCCCGGGTGATTCGTGCAATGGAGCAATCGGGTATTGCCCTGGAGCTTGTCCATCAATTGTCGCGACTTCGGCAGCGGGCACGAGTGCGCGCACAACTGGCACTTGCCCTCGAACAGAAACGCATACGCCGGCCTCCACTTCGCCCCCCGATATTCCTCAGGCCACACGTCGCTCTCCGGCGGCGGCACCCGCGGCCATTTCCTCTTGTCCGCCGAGGGCGAGGCATGCCTCGCCCCTACGAGACGGCCCTGCGGACCTTTCCCTCCTGCGTCCGGGTGGCAGCGGCAAGCGGAGTCTTCGCAGCTTGCCGATGGTTCGTGGGCTTCGCATCGGGCCCGAGTCCCCCGGCCGCCGTCCCGAACCCGGCGCCTTCCTTCGTTCGCCTTTTCTCCTCGCGCTTGCGACCGATGATCCGCCTCAACCCGCTTTTTTCGCTTTTCCATTTCGATCTCCTCTCCAAATGGAGCGGATGGCGATCCGCCCCTGCCCGTGTTCTCGCCCCCGGCCTCGCGCCGCCGGTCGGGCCCTGTCGTCCGATGCGACATCCTGCCTATGGTATATTCACCACTCCCCTATGTCAACACAAATATCCACATAATGGCCATTGTTCGTTTACTCGTAAACTCCCGCCGCACAAGGGGTAAGGGAACGCGCCGAACCAATTTCGCGTTTTGCACCGGATTTTGGCGCCCCTCGCCGGCTCCGGCAGAGAGGCATGCCCGAAGCGGTCGTACAGGGGTGACTGTATCGCATTGCAGCCTCCGGCTTGGTGTGCGAACGAAGCATTCGCTCATAGGGCCCAACGTTGCGTCGAGGCGTGTAACGCCCCTGCCCACGCTGGCGGCCCCAAAGCGTCAAACTCCCGACGCGAAGCGCCGGAATCCGGATCCGTCCGTTCCTGCAATTCCCGAAAGAATCGAGAGATTCTGCCCTTCCCGAGATCTTCGGGGACGCCGTCCCCAAACCCCTGGCATTTTCCGCTTTGGGCCAATGACATGGTAGACACGGGAGAAGGGGACGACCATCCGGCTCAGGCGAGGCCGTTGGTAGTGACGCCGCAAGGCGTTTCTTCGTAGGTCGGGCGCCCCCGCCCGACTCTCTTCGGGTAAACGTGAAGCCATCCCTGCGAAGGCGCGGGAGGCACGAGACACGGCGTCTTACCCTGGCACTTTGTTCGCCAGAACTCTGTAATGAAGCCGTGAATCTGAAACGAAGGGGCCTTGGGAGGTATCGAAGTACCCTGGTCCGCCGAATAGAAGTGGTGGTTGAAGATGTGAAATGTGTAGGTGTGCCCCCGATTGAAGAACTTAATTCCGCTCGGCCATTCCTTCTTGACCTGAGTCTGTCTCTCCAGACGGGAACAATGACTCACACAGGTCCCTGGCCACATTCTCTACCTCCACATGCTGTTTCTCTGTCATTCTTGCCCTTAACAATCTCGCAGACTCGATATATCGCTTCAAGTTTCCGCCCTTGAGCAGGAAATCGAGAGTAGTGACTGCACGCCACGCTAGTGAGTAGACCGCCTCCGAGACATCCTCACTAACCGCGGAATTGGGTGTCTTGAAGAGGTTGTCGTACGGCTGGGCATAGAATCCTTGCTGCTTAAGAGTATTCAAGTCCTGAAAGGATGCCTTTGGCAAACAATTAAGAACAGTGTTCCCTCGATTTTTGAGATCAGTCATACTGATGATGAGAGCCTGAGAGAACCGATCATCTGACGTGTAGCGAGGATCGACCTTTGCGATGTTTTCAAGGAGGAGAGGGAGTAACGTCACAGCCGAGAGCTTAGTCGAGTGATTCCGTAGAGACTTCGCGTATGCCTTTACTTTGTGATCGTCGCTTCGAGCAAAGAGCAAACCGTCGATGCAGTAGAGCTTCCCCAACTCTTCAAGAGCCAAAACAGAGGTGGAAAGTGCCACCCCATGCAGTCTGTGGTCAAGAAGCAGTCTTGCTGAGGTTATCAGGTCATTCGCGTTTCTCCAGCACGACTCGAATGCGGTCTCAACAAAATCAAGATTATTCTCGTACTTTCGTCGTGTCATGATCTGATCCCCAACTCTTATGTCGCCCATAACGAGATTAATCCGCTCTGCAGCTCCCTCAACAGGGCAAATCACGCATGAACATTTCACTGTCGCAAGAGGGCTCGCCCGAGGAGGCAGACGCCCTTGACCGCAAGAACGACCACAACAGCATACACGCAGAAGCTGATTGCCGCCATCACAGGCAGATCCGCATTCCCATGACTTCCCTTCACCACATGGAGGAGCAATCCGCCGGGAACAAAGAATACGGCGGCGAGCCAGCCCAGGGGACTCAGGCCGGAACTGCCGTCCTCGACGCCGAGGTACGCATACGAGAACACCGCCCACAGAGCGACGACGCCCAAAGCAACCAGGTACTTGCGATATCGCTTCATGATCGACCGCTCCCGCACATGCAACCCATTTGAAACAAGAAGAGACAGGAATTGGGCCTTCGCTTCTCCGACTTCACACTTCAAACTTCCCACTTCCAACTTCGTCGGATAACGCCTTACGGCGTCACTACGAGCGCGTTCGCCTACCACTGCGTCAT
>CALMMH010000591.1 GCA_937868145.1 uncultured Phycisphaerales bacterium | reverse complement strand
GCCGGGCTCCGGGCCGGGCGGCTACTGGCAGCAGTTTACGCCGTCGCCCGAGGCGCTGAAGATGCTCGAGACCACGCTTGGCGAGCGATGGCTCGGAACCGACATCGGTGAGCAGGACGGCCGGTACATCGGCGGATATGCGAACCAGATGACGCCCGCCTCGGCCGACCGCTTCGAGCAATATCTCAACTTCCAGCGATTCTTCGAGCGGATGGGGGACGACCTGGGGCATCGCCACGCGACGCTGGTTTCGCTGAACTTCGGGCATTATCTGCTCAAGGAAGGCACGTTCACGCTGATCGGCGCCGAGACCGCCCAAGCCCTGCCCAACAACCAGGTCTATTACGCCTTCATTCGCGGGGCGGGCAAGCAGTACGGCGTGCCCTGGTTCGGCAACGCCTCGGTCTACAATCGCTGGGGGTACAAGTCCTATGGCTCCTCCGGCGGCAGCGGCGGCGACTCTCACGGCCCGACCAAGGGCACGAGTCTGAGCCTGATGAAACGCCTGCTCTACAGCCATATTCTCTACAACAGCGTGGCGGTGGGTTTCGAGAGCGGATGGTTCGAGGGCGAGTCTCTCTCGCCGATCGGTCGGATCCAACAGGCCGGACAGCGTTGGGTGAAACAGCACGGCGAGCCCGGCGTCATGTACACGCCGGTGGCTCTGCTGTTGGATTTCCACGCCGGCTGGTCCTTCCCGCGTCACCTCTATTCGGGCGAGATCTTTCGCGTATGGGGGAACCTGCCCTATGGTCCAGGCGACTACCTGACCGACGCGGTCCTCGATCTCCTGTACCCTGGCTACGCCGATTCGTCCTATTTCCACGACGAGACCGGCTTCATCGCCCCGACGCCGTACGGCGACATCGCGGACTGCCTTTTGAGCGACGCGCCGCTTGGCCTGCTCTCCCGCTATGCGGTCGTTATGGCGGCCGGAGAACTTGCGGGCGGACAGGAGATCCGGGACAAGCTGTACAATTATGTCGAAGGCGGGGGGCATCTCATCATCACAACAGAGAACTTGGCGAGACTGCCGGGTGGGGTTGGCGGACAGACGGGGAACGCTGCGCCGGGCACGACGAGACTCGGCAAAGGTCAAGTTACGGTTTTGGCCGCCGACTTCGGGATTGAACGCAAAGAAGGTCCCGGCCAATCGGTGCGCAGCGAGGTTGATCGTCCGCTGCCGCGTCCGTACGTGTTGCAGGCGGAGGCCCGCAGGGCTCTGGACAGAACCCTCCGGCAGCAGATTCTCTTCGATGTGGGTAATCCCAGTCTGAGCGTTATTACCTGCCGCCAGGGGCCGGGCGCATACACGCTGGGGCTCGCCAACAACACCTGGGCGGCCTTGCCTTTCAAGATCACTTCGCTTTGCGGGTCGATCGAGTCCGTGACGGAGTTGCCTCTGGACGACTCGGAAGTAGGGGCGGCCGGCCATCTACCGGAAGGGGTCGATGACGCCTCGTTGGGTCGGAATACGGCGGACGCGATCCGGGGCGGCGACCTTCGCATCTTCGCCGTGCGGGTGAAGGAATCGAACGTCGAAGTCATCGCGCATCGGCCGTTGCCGCCACGGCCGCACGGACGGATTCTCCCCCTGCGGGACGTCAACCCGGTGAAGGAACAGATTCTGGCCCGCCCAACCTTCTTCGAGCACTTTGACGGCGTGGTTCTGGACTGGCGATACTTGCACGATCGCGAGAGAGCGACGCTGGAGCGGGAAGCCGGCTGGATCAAACGGCAGGGCCTGCGTGTGTTCGTCGACGCCAGTTCCGGCGCGAATCTCTACCCGTCGTTGCGTTTGGTGGACAATTTGCCTGCCGATTACGCACGCAGCACGGCGGCCCTTGGCGACGTCATGGCCAAAATGCAGATCCTTGGGGCACGCGACCTGGTCCTGTCGCTGCACCGGCACCCCGAGAACAACTTCACGAATGAGCAGACGCAGGCGAGTTTCGAGAAGACTCTTCGCAATCTGGCTGCGGAGGCGGACAAACTCGACCTCACACTGCATCTGCGGATGGCTCCCGACAAGCCGCCGTGGTCGTTGGGGGACGCGGACACCCTCATTGAGAAGGTCGGGGCCGCCAATCTCCGTCTTGCCGGGAGCACGGCGATGCTGTCGCGAGGCGCAGTGCCGCCCGACGCCGCCGCGATTCTCAAGAGAAGGCTCGGGCTTTGGCTGGCGGCGGCTCCGCAGGTGGATCTGGCCGGGAGGCTGTGGAACGTCCATGCTCCGCTGCATCGTGCGGTGGAGAGCTCCGGGATCGCCGAGTGGATCTCGCTGGTCCCGGATGCGCCTGTCGTGATGGACGCGGTTTTCGGGGGACAGGATGATGAGTATCTGGATGCGGTCGCATTGCAGAAGATGACCAAGGAACAACAGGAGAAGTGAGCATGTTTCACCGAATCTCACTTTCGTTGGCTGTAGGATGTGTGCTGCTGCTCGGGTCGGCCGGGGCTGCGGAGTCGCCGGCGGAAGAAGCCAATGCGTTGGTCGACGCCTTGTCCGGTCCGCAGGCCGGCCCAATTCGCGAATCCCGTTTGGATTCGTGGTGGCGGGACGCCAAGTTCGGCTTGTTCCTCCACTGGGGACCGGCCAGCCTCAGCGGAGCGGAGATCAGTTGGGGCATGAAGAACCGCATCGAGGGAGGTCCCGAGCACCAGAAGGTCGATCGCGACGTCTACATGAACCTCTATCGGCGGTTCGACCCGGTGAAGTTCGACGCCGACGAGTGGATGAGTCTGGCGAAAGAAGCCGGGATGAAATACGTGGTCTTCATCACGAAGCACCACGACGGGTTCTCCATGTGGCCGACCCGGCAGGTGCGCTTCCCTCAGGCCAGCGGCTTTCCGGAGCATTACAGCATCGCCGATACGCCGTATCAGAAGGACCTCTGTCGGATGATTTCGGATGCGGCGCATCGTCACGGTCTGAAGCTTGGTTGGTACTATTCGACGCGAGACTGGACGCACCCCGCCTACCTGGTCGGCGACAACAAGATCTACAACCAGTATTACGAGGCCCAGGTCCGCGAGTTGCTCACCGACTACGGCACGGTGGACATCATGTGGTTCGACCAC
>CALMMH010000590.1 GCA_937868145.1 uncultured Phycisphaerales bacterium | reverse complement strand
AACTCCCGCCCAACCGCCAAACACGCGAACCACGCGACGAAGACGGGAGGCCGCAGGCCGGAGGGGCTCTGTCTCGCCGATACCCGCCAATTCCGAACCGCCAGGAATGCCAGAGAACGCCGATCTCCGCCGGAAGATGTACCGGACACCGTTACGCCTCCCCGTTAAGGGTTGCTTCGTCCCCGGGTTGTGTCCCGGCCAGTTTCCCGCACCCGCGGTCAATCAACTGAATGAAGTCTTGTGCGTCGGTGAAGTAGTTTCTGAACGCCAAACGGACTTCCTCGGTAGTATCTGCTCGTACAAGAACGATGTCCGTCCCAGGCCTTTCACGTTCAAGAACAAACAGTGCGCGCAGAGCCTCTGTTGCATCACGATAGGTTCTCACTTCGAGATCTCCGATCTTCGGAAAGATCAAGATAGCGTTCCTGTTCGCGCTGATCTCCGTATTCGCAACGTTCAACCCACGGAGCATCTGCATCAGTGAGATTTCCGACTCAGCTTCCAGGAACTCACTGACAACATCGCAATCAAGTTTGTTCGGAAAAGGTCCCTTCTTCTGCTCGTAGACACGGGCAAGGATCTCACTGGCGAGGGCCATTGCTCGCTCATACCGTCGATCACCAGCCTGGAATTTGGGCTGACTCTCTGTGATAAATCCGATGACCTCTACGCTGGTCGCCCACGCGTGTTGGATTAGTGTGCGGTACTGTATCTCAACCAACAATCCCTTGAACGGCCTGCCGACTTCTGAATTGACGTCATAGGAGTACACGTCGTGAATGCCGCGGTACCCTGTCGATTTCGGACGTTTGATGTAGTCGTACTTGTCAATCTCGTTTCTTCGTTCATGGTGGAAACGAGCTTTGTGAAAGTCGGCACGGAAGCTGTAGAGGTCCTCCACTGTCCTGAAGATAAGCCGGCACCCGGCGACGTCGTCCATGCGCGAGAGCTGCATGTCCCGATACCGTTGGAGTTTGCCAATGATCGTAGATTTGCGTTTATGCCGTTGCGCCACAGCAATGTCTGTCCCATGCGTTCTCATGCGAAGGATGGCCTGGAACGTATTCAGCACAGGCCGGTGTGCAGCTCTCCATTCATCAAGGATGTAGACGTCTGTCTCAGTGAAGTTGCCATCCCTGATGGCTTGCCCAGCGTGATTAACCCTTGATCGCGATCCCCCGGGGAATATGAGATCATGGCGGTCCTCGTTCGACCATAGCTCGAGTTGTTTGCTCATGGGATCCACGGACAATCTATAGAGTAACGAACCTCCACCGCATGTCTTCTCATATGGCTTTCTCTTTCTTCGTGATCCGCTTGGAGGGCAGGGAGACGGTTGGCTGGCCGGAGGCTTTCTCGCGATTTCGGAGGTCTTCGCGGATGGCGTCCAGGTCGTAGTTGAACTGCTTCGCGTGGGCGTCCCGCGCCCGGCGGACTTCTTCGACAATCGGGTCTTTCATGGCAATTCTCCGAACAACTCTCGGTCCTCTGCGATTATACCAATTCTCATCGGTGTGCCAACACATTCGCGGGCTTTGACGATGGGGCTTCGATGCCTTATGATTTGGGCGTTGGCGTTTCTGTGAGGATTTCCTGATGCTGCAAGGATTGGTGGCTGTCGTTGTGTTCCTGACGCTGGCGGTGCTGGCGTTGTTGGTCTGGCTGATCTCGTCGAGTCTCGCGGCCCGGCGGGAGGCGGCCGGGCAGGTCGCCGGGATCGCTCTGCTCCAGCAGCAGCTTGACGCACTCAGAGCCGCCCAGGACAAGACCTCGCAGACGCTTCATGGCTCGCTCCAGGCCGGGCAGAGCACGCTGACCCAGAGCCTCCACTCCAATCAGCAGATCCTCCAGCAGCTCAACAGCCAGATCGGCGAGCTCCAGGGCACGAACAAGCAGATGCTCCGCCTCGGCGCCGACGTCAAGCGGCTCCAGGACATCCTGACCAGCCCGAAGCTCCGCGGCCAGATCGGCGAATGGTCGTTGGAGAACCTGCTGGCCCAAGCCTTGCCCAAGGACAGCTACCGTTGCCAGCATGCGTTCAAGGACGGCCGGATCGTCGACGCGTTGGTGCAGATGGCGGGCTTCAGCGTGGGGATCGACGCCAAGTTCCCGCTGCCGAGCTTCGAGCGAATCGTGGCGGGGACGGACGACGGCGAACGGCCCAAGCTCCGCCGGCAGTTCTTTCGCGATGTGACGGCCCACGTGGACAAGATCGCGGGCGACTACATCCGACCGGTCGAGGGCACGCTGGACTTCGCGCTGATGTACATCCCCGCGGAGAACATCTACTACGAGACGGTGATCCAGTGCGAGGGTGACTCGCAGAACCTTCTGACCTACTGCCTCGAAAAGAAGGTGATCCCGGTCTCGCCGAACCTGCTCTACGTCTACCTGATGACGGTGGCGATGGGCCTTCACGGCCTGCAGATCGAGCAGAAGGCCGCGGAGATCCGCCGCAACCTCGGTCGGCTCAACAGCTCCTTCGCCGAGTTCGTCAACGCCTGGGACACCCTCGGCACGCACCTCCGCAACGCCCACGCCAAATACGACGAAGGCCAGAAGCGTCTCGACCGCCTCGGCCTCCAACTGACCCAAATCCAGGAAGAAACCAGCCTGGATGAAGCCCGCCCGTGCCCATAGCGGTCGGTCCGCGGCGTCCACAAAGTCCACGCTGTCCATGCCGTCCGGCGGCTGTTTCACGCCTGAGATGGGTTTGCGGAAAGCGGGGCCATCCTCTATAATCTCCCCTGGCAAATGAGTTCTGAAGGAGCTTACGGCATGGCGACCAAGAGTGCGGCGTTTCAAAAGTGCATCAATCCCGGCTGCGGGGCCGAGTTCGACTGCAAGGAATCGATGTTCAAATGTCCCAACTGCGGGGATCTGCTCGATATTCAGTACAACTGGGATAAGATCCGGGTGCCCAAGAAGCTCGGCGATTTCGGCCGGCGATGGGCCCGGCGAAACAAACCCCTGGACTTCTCCGGCGTCTGGCGGTTCCGCGAGCTGCTGAACTTCTGTCCGGACAAGCACAAGATCACGATCGGCGAAGGCCAGACCATCCTCCAGCAGAACTGCGCCATC
>CALMMH010000589.1 GCA_937868145.1 uncultured Phycisphaerales bacterium | reverse complement strand
GGTTGCCGCATCCTCGGCCCGCACATCCCTCGAACCATCGAAGAGGTGGAAGCCCTGGCTTCGGCCTAAGCACGCGAATTACGCCTTCGGACCAAGCAGCTTGTCGAACACCTCGGCATAGGCGTTCTGCGGCCGCAGGCCGATCAGACGACCGACCTCTTTGCCGTCCTGGAAGAACAGCACCGAGGGCACGCCCTGAATTCCATATCGATTGGCCAACTCCGACAAGCGGTCCACGTTCACCTTGCATACGACCGCCTTGCCCTCATATTGCCTGGCGAGCTTTTCGATCGTCGGCGCCAACATCCGGCACGGCCCGCACGTAGGCGAGTAGAAATCCACCAGGACCGGTTTCTTCGATCCCAGCACCTGGGCATCGAAGCTCTCCACCGACGCGACCTGCAGACGTTCGCCTTCGCTCGTCTCGGCAGGCGATCGGGACGACCCAGCCGAGAAAGCCAGGAGGCCGCCGAACATCGCGCCGATCAGTCCTCCCCGCAAGGGATTGGCCGTCAAGGGGCAGGCCCCGGTGGTGCACTTGCCGAAACAACCCATCGCCGCTCCAAGTCCGCCGCCGAGCAGCAGACCAACGGTTAGCTGAATCATCATTACTCTAGGCATAGTGGATTCTCCGTATTCTCATCCGTCACGAAACAGTTTCGTTGTCCCCAGCCTCTTCACAAAGCCGTCTCCAGCAACTCCAGGGCGTCCCGAACCTGCCTCAGCTTCTCCGAATCCAGGCCGTTGGTGATCCGCCTCTCACAAACCTCCATGTGTTCGAGCATCTGCTGCTGGGTCTTCTTTCCCTTGGCCGTG
Source organism: uncultured Phycisphaerales bacterium (assembly GCA_937868145.1). GTDB lineage: Bacteria > Planctomycetota > Phycisphaerae > Sedimentisphaerales > Anaerobacaceae > PLanc-01. The sequence goes on along the minus strand of CALMMH010000589.1, from coordinate 2,266 downwards.
AGCGACGCCAGGGTCGTCCGCCTGTCCTGGGGGCTGAGTCGAATCTTGATGTGGCCATCGGCCGCCAACCTGCCCAGCACGCGGCTGCCCCGCGAGGGCGAAAGCGACATCCGCTCGGCGAACACACAGCCCGTGATTTCGCCGCTCTCGTCCATGACGATCAGGCCGTTGAATTCGGCCGGAGAAATGCCGAGATCCCGTTGGATCCGTTCCTCGCTCCCCTGGCACTTGCGTCGAACCGCCAGGATCAACTCGAAAAGCCGCCTGCTCATAATCGCCCCTGACTGTCTGCTCGAATTAGTTGCTAGTAGCAACTATATATACGAGCGTTCCGCAGAATGGTTCACGGGGCGTCTCAGCGGCCAAAGGCCAGCATCTGCTGGGCCCTGAATAGAGCGGCCAGGGGAAAAACTTGGGGATACAGTCGTTCGAAGTACCAGAGCTGGGCAAAGTACAGGCCGATGGGCGACGGCGGCAGGAATGTCCCATGATGGGTATTCGCGATGAGCCAATCAGCCCCGCGATGGACGGCCCGGACCGACGACGATGAATCGTTGCACAGCGAGCCGGCCACAGTCAAGGCCTCGATCGCCAGAGCCTCGACCGCCAATGCAGTCTCTTCTATCGAAGAGGCGACGGAAGCCGCCCCGCCCCATCCACCGTCGGCATTCTGCGCCGACAGAAGCCAGTTCACGCCGCGTTCGCACATAGGTCCTATGGGTCCCATCTGTCCTATTTCTGCTGCGCAGCTCGCCAAGTGCTTGATCGTCCGGCTGGTCCCATAGACCGGATTCTCTTTATTCGCAGCGGCTTGATTGCCAAACCATAAGGGCGCCCAAGAACCATCCTGTCGCTGGGCAGCCTGCAGATAGGTCAAAGCCCGATGCAAAGCCTTTTTCGTCCGGCCTCCAAGCGGCTCCGGCAGTGCATGCAGCCAGAGCCCCATTGCCGCCACCGCATGGGCGGTGATGTCGGCGGCGCTCTTGTCGAACGGCAACTGGGTCCAACCTCGACAGAAAGTCGGGATCCCGCCGTCGGCGTTTTGCAGGCCAAGGAGCCATTCGATGCCGGCGGACACCGACGCGATGGGAATCGTCAGACCCGTCCGTGACAATTCGTGCAAGGCGACGAGCGCCCCGGCGGTGTCGTCCGCGTCGGGAACCGCGCCGGGGAGATTCGTCCAGGCCCAGCCGCCCGGAGCGGCTTGCGTGTAGGGATGGACGCGCCGATGCTGACAGGACAGGATCCAATCCGCAAGCCGCTGTCGCTCAGAATGAGACAGGGATCCATCGAGCCCGCCGGCCGAGAGAGCGTTGATCGACAGCGTGGTGCCCCACATGGCGAGATTCGTGTCGATGGGCCAACTGCCGTCCTCGCGGATCGAAGCGGTGAGGAACTCGACGCCTCTGGCGACAACCGGATGGTCGCGATGTCCGCTGGCGGCCAGACTCATCACGACAAAGGACGTCAACGGAGCCGCTTCGAGAAAGCCGCCGTTCTCCGGCTGGAGCGTCGTAAGAACCCGCAAGCTCCTGGCTCGGGAGAGAAGGCGAATCACCAAGGCGAACGGATTCCGCGGCTTGCGATGCCGGTACCGGGCCACCCCCATGGCGATCAGCGCGGGCAACGCATAGCTCACGACCGGCAGACGCAGCCACTTGAACAGTCTGCGAGGCAGTACAGCGAGCTCGAACGGCAGCGATCGCACCCGACGCCATGCCCTGCCGCCTTCGCCCAATCGGCCGGCCAGGGCGCACATCGTCAGAATAGGCACGGAGAACGTGCGGTCTTTGCCGTACTGCTGCTCGACAGCCGCCGCAAGCGACTGAGGGTTGATGGACCCGACCTTCCGCATCAGCCAGGATTCTGTTTTCTCCACAGACTTCGCGCACGCGGCCGGCCCGCCGACAATCGTCATGGCGGAGTAACAAAGCATCGTCGTGCTCAAATTGCTCGGACTGTCCACCGTGTCGCCCCAGCCGCCGTCGGCGTTCTGATTCTCACAGAGCCACGCAAGCCCCCGATCGACGAGCGATCGGTGGCCATCCCGATCCACCGTGGCCAAGGCAAAGACCGCGGTGGCGGTGGATAGCGCGCTGCTGGACAGCCGCCCCTCCCAGTGTCCCTGCGGTCCACGGGCGGAGAGCAGCCCGTCTCGCAATGCCGCGATGGTTTCTTCGATCGCTCTTCCGCTCATTGCGTCAGGGTCCCCAAGGCCAACAGCCCATAATAGGTGTACTCGCAATCCACGACCTCATCGGCCCAG
>CALMMH010000588.1 GCA_937868145.1 uncultured Phycisphaerales bacterium | reverse complement strand
TCGGATGAAGTCTCTTCGCTTTACGAGCGGTATCTCGGCCCTGTGTGGTCGTCGACGGTCTTCGACAAGTCGGCCTGGGACCAGGTGGACCACATTCCCGACGAAGAAATCTGGAGCGCCCACCAGCGGTGCAAGGACCAGTTGATCGTCTTTGCCCGCAAGAGGCTGGTGGCCCAGATGCAGCGTCGCGGCATGTGCCCGGGCGAGCTGCGGCAGGCCGAGGAGATCCTCGATCCCGAGGCTCTGACCATCGGTTTCGCCCGGCGGTTCGTCACATACAAACGCGGCGACCTGCTCCTGCGGGACGTCGAGCGTCTGACCCGGCTGGTCAACGATTCCGAGCGGCCCGTCCAGTTCATTTTCGCCGGCAAGGCGCACCCCAAGGACAACGCGGGCAAGGAGATCATCCGCAATATCGTTCACTTCGCCTCGCAGGACCCGGTCCGTCGGCGGATCGTCTTCCTGGAGGATTACGACATCGACCTGGCCCGTTTCCTCGTTCGCGGCGTGGATATCTGGCTCAACAACCCTCGCAGACCGATGGAAGCCAGCGGCACCAGCGGCATGAAGGCCGCGGTCAACGGCGTGCTGAACCTCAGCACCCTGGACGGCTGGTGGTGCGAGGGTTACATTCCCGACGGCGGCTGGGTCATCGGCGGCGGCGAGAACTACGACAACCTCGACTACCAGGATACGGTCGAATCCCAGGCTTTGTACAACGTGTTGGAGAACGAGATCGTGCCGCTGTTCTACGTCCGTTCGGCCGACAACCTGCCCCGGGCCTGGATCCAGCGGATGAAGGCCTGCGTCAAGTGGGTCGCTCCTCGGTTCAACACGCATCGGATGTTGGCGGAATACGCCCGACGGTTCTACTGTCCGGCGGCGACGCGATACCACCAGTTGGCGAGCGATTCTTTGGACCGCGTCAAGGCCTTCGCCCAGTGGAAGTCGGAGATGCGTCGGGCCTGGCAGGAGTTCGCCGTGCGGGAAGTGACGATGAACACCAGCAACAGCGACGGCGGAGAAGAGGTCAATCCGCGTCAGCCGCAGTTGAAGATCGGGTCCGAACTGACGGTGCGGGCGCTGATTCAACTCGGGCGGATCCAACCGCACGATGTGAGCGTGGAGCTTTATCACGGCCCGACGGATTCCTGGGGCAACATCCGCGAAGGAATGGCGATCCCCATGGCGTACGAGCAAAAGGCCGGCAACGAAGGGGAACACTGGTTCTCCGGGCGGATGGAATGCCGGGCGACCGGTCAGCATGGAGTGGCCGTACGAGTTCTGCCGAACCACCCCGATCAGAGCAACCCGTTCGAGTTGGGTCTGATCCTGTGGGAGAAGAACTGAGCCATTTACGATTTGCTATTGATGATTTGCTATTGGGCTTCGCAACGTCTTGGATGCGCGCCGACCAGGCTATCGGCTCAGCCGAAAGGGCAAATGATAAATAACAAATGGTAAATCCTACTTGTTTTCTCGTTCGCTCATGAGCTTATAGGCGGCTTCGGAGGAGGGTGTTTTTTCCAGAGCGCTCTTGAAGTCGTCGTCCATCATCAGCCGGCTGATCCGGGCCAGAGCCTGAATGTGGGGGCCGGTCTGATCCTGGGGCGAGACCAGCAGGATCACGATGGACACCGGCTTGCCGTCCACGCTCTCGAAATCGATCGGCGACTCGGTCACTCCCAGAGCCATCACCAACTCCTTGGCGGCGTTGCACTTGCCGTGCGGAATGGCGATGCCGGCGCCAATGCCGGTGCTTCGGGTTCTCTCCCGGGTGAACACCGCGTCCAGGACCGTCTGGCGATTCTGGATCAGCTTGTTTCGATCGAGGAGATCGACCAACTCGGTAATGACCGCGTCTTTATCCTTGCCTTGCAGCGGGACCTGGACACACGTAGGCTGTAGTATCTGCGTCAGAATCATCTCACGAACGACCAAAGAGAAATTTACACGGACCATTTCGGAACAAAACGCAAAGTATACCTGCCGACGACGGTTCTTGCCAAGGAATTTATTCAGGGAATCGGTCCGACCTCCTGGTTCTTCCCGAAAAAGGGCCCGCATGCCCGCCGGAGGAGGCGTTGCTCCCCGTCTTTGCCATGGCGGATTGGACGTCCGTTTTGGGCGGATTCTTGCACAATTTCCCATGTTATATTGTTGCATTTGACAAAGGGGCCTGATAAACTGAACCCTAGCGTTTTCCAAAGACGTCGGTGGCATGGTGTACGTTCGGAGGTTGCAAGGAGTCATGCATATGATGAGAAGGCGTGGTTTTACCCTAATCGAGCTGCTGGTTGTCATTTCCATTATCGCGATCCTGATGGCGATTATCATGCCGAGCTTGCAGCGCGTCAGAACACAGGCGCAACTCACCGTCTGCAGGAACAATCTGCGGAACTATGGCGTGATCGGGAGAATGTACTCCGACGACTACAACGGAGAATTCCCCTATTCGTTCTACTGGCTCTACAAGGCCAATACAGCCTGCGCATGGCATCGCGATGACCTGAATCTCGACCGGAACCCTGATTTGGCCGGCGTTCTGTGGCCGTACCTGAAAGGGCAGGAGATCAACTTGTGCCCGCAGTTCGACACGGTCGCCCGGTCGGTCAGTTGTTCCAACTGCCGGGGCGCCACGTATGCGGTCAAGCCGCAGTACGGGTATACGATGAACTCGTATCTCAATGGCGACGGATGGGGCAGTGTGCCGGCTCAGTACACGATCGGCATCTCGAAACTGAAGCTGGAATCCCAGGTAAAGCGTCCCGACTCTACGTTCTATTTCGGCGAGGAGAATTGCTGGACGATCCCGAGCTACAGCAGCGCGGGTATCAACGACAACAACCTTCGCGCTTTGCCCAACGGCACGACCGACTGTTTCGCCACGTTCCACAAGGCTCGGGCCGCGGATTACAACAAGGGCGTCTGCAACGCGGTGTTTGTCG
>CALMMH010000587.1 GCA_937868145.1 uncultured Phycisphaerales bacterium | reverse complement strand
AGTGATATGCCCTGTTCGATCAGCTCGTCCCGGGTCGGGTATTCCTTGACGGCCAGGTCGAAGGTCCATTCGTAGGCGTCCACGATCCGGCCGGGATAGAGGATCTCGGCGAAAAGATCGAACGGCGGATAGTCGTGGAGAGGGGCCTTGAGCTTCTGGTGCGTATCGAGCGTCTCGTAGCCGTCCTTGCTGATCCGGACCCAGTAGTCGCCGTACCAGTTGAACGGCACCGTCACGGGCGAGACGCCGATCTCCTGATCGTTCAGCGTCACGACGGCGCCCGGCGGCTCCGTATGGATCGTCAGACGGCGTTCCACGCATCCAGCCAACAGGATCGCCGCCAGGCAACAGGCGGCGCAGGCTTGCACGAACGAGAGCGTCCGTGAGCGTCCGTGAAGATCCGTGTCGGTCCGTGTGTTCTTCTGATTTCTGAACATCGAAGGCCTCAAATCAACAATCAACCATTCCTTTGGCGATTACTCGGCGATCACGCATCGGCCCTGGGCCCATTGACGCAGGGCGGCCACCTTCTCGGCCATCGTCGCCGACAACGGGGGCGAGTTCTTCAACGCCGCGATGATCCTCTCCGTGGACAGCTCGGTTTTCTCCGCGTAGGCGTCGTGCAGAGCGGCGATCACGGCTTGTTCGATCTCCGAGCCGCTGTAGTTCTGCGAAGCTTCGGCCAGCGCGTCCAGGTCGAATCGGCCCGGGTCCCGGCTCCGCTTTCGCAGGTGGATCGCGAAGATCGCCCTGCGGACTTCGATCATGGGCAGGTCCACGAAAAAAATCTCGTCGAAGCGGCCTTTGCGGAGCAGCTCCGGCGGCAGGGCCTCGATGTCGTTGGCCGTGGCGACCACGAACACCGGCATCAGATGTTCCTGCATCCAGGTCAGCAGGGTGCCGAACATCCGTTGCGAGAGCCCGCCGTCGGCGCTTCGACTGGCGGCCGAGGCGAACGCCTTCTCGATCTCATCGATCCACAGGATCACCGGCGCCATCATCTCCGTTTGGCGCAGGGCCTCGCGGAGATTCTTTTCCGATTCGCCGATGTAACTGGCGTAGAGCGTGCTGGGGTCGAGCCTCAGCAGGGGCTGCTGCCAGGCGGTGGCGATCGCCTTGGCGCAAAGGCTCTTGCCCGCGCCCTGGACGCCCAGCATGAGCACGCCTTTGGGCGGCGCGATGCCGAACGCCTTGGCCTCGGGGCTGAACACATCCTTGCGGTGGTTGAGCCATCTCTTGAGATTGTTCATGCCGCCGATCTCGTCGAGGTCCAGGGGGGTCTGGATGTACTCGAGCAGGCCGTTCTGCTGGATCATCCGACGTTTGTTGGCGATGATCACATTGATGTCGTCATCGTTGAAGGTCTGGTCGAGGGCCACGGCGTCGCTGATGACCCGCACGGCCTGGCGGCGCGTGAGGCCCCGCAGGTTGCGGACGATCGTGTCGAGCCCTTTCTGCGTGATGCCGACCTCGATGGGCTTCTTGCGGTGGAGCCGTTGCAGCGTGGCCTTGATGATCTGCTGAAGCTCCTGCTCGTCGGGGTAGGAGATCTCGAAGGGGCGCGCGTACGCCTTGATCACGTCGGGCAGGTTGCCCGTGCTGTCGATCATCACGATGGTGATGCCGGTCTTGTGGAAGTTGTCGACGAGGTCGCGGAGGATGCGGAGGGCCTTGCCGCTCTTGAGATGGTCGGCCAGGTCCAACGTGACGCAGATCGAGCCCGGGCGGGCCTGGGACATGTTGAGCAGTCCCGCCGCCGGGACGTCCGTGTCGGCGATGCACGGGCCGCCGTCGATGGCGCCGTCCCGCACGCCGTCCGCGACGGACCACAGCCACATGTCGCGTTTGAGCTTGGCCGCGGTTTTGCGGATGATCTCCAGCGCATACCGCTCCTCGTGCGTCACGATGGAGATGCAGTACGTTCCGCCTTCGATCAACTGCTCGAACCGTTCGAAATCGTTCATCAATCGTCGTCCTTCCATGCGGCCCGTCCGCAAACGCAAATCCGGCGCCGCATGCGCGTCATCCTACTGGAAGGACAATGACCTTTCAATCCCCTGGTGTGAGTAGAGAGAGGAAGGCAAAAGTGAAAAGGCAAAAAGGAGCGGCGATTCTGCCGTCCTCACACTTCCTTCTCACTTTTTCCTTTTCACTTCTCACTTCTCACTTTCCACTTCTATTGAAGGGGTCCGAGCAGTTCGATGGTATTGCCGTCCGGGTCCTTCACAAGGACCAGATGGGTGGCATCGTTCCCGAGGCGATAGGGCGGTTTGACCGGCGTCACGCCGTTTCGCTTGAGCCGTTCGAGGGCCTCATTCAGATCCGAGACGAACACCGTCAGGTAGCGGAACCCGAGGCTCGATCCGATGTATCGGTTGTCCACGGGCCTGGAGCCGTCGCCGGGGATCTGCATGATCTTGAGCTTCGTGGCCGAGGGCTCTTTGCCCAGCGCGAAGATCTGGACCTTGAAGGGCTTGTAGTCGGTCAGGCCGGTGTCTCCGGCGAGCTTGTCCGAGACATCGAACTCGCCGACCTTCGTGAAGCCCAGTGCCTCTGTGTAGAACTTCACGGCCTTCTCCAAATCGCCGACCACGACGCCCAGGTCGATGGTTGTCTGGGAGAACTCCGCCTTCACCTCCTGCCCTTTTCGTTCCGCGGCCGACAGCATGAAAACGCCCACAACCGCCCAGGCCCCGATCAACAAGCCGATCCGGTACTTCATTCCAGTGCTC
>CALMMH010000586.1 GCA_937868145.1 uncultured Phycisphaerales bacterium | reverse complement strand
TCGGTCGAAATATGCTGCGTTGGCGCAGCTCTTGTGGCCCTGTGTTTGGTGAACAATGGGCTTTAGATCATCAGGGATGGCAATTGCGGCCCGACCGAAATAGTAGAAACGATCCGATACCAGTACGTTTGTTCCCCCCAAGTCCGTCTCCATGTTCCCCGGCTTGTGGACACCCTGCCGCTGACGTGGCGAGCCTTGCGAATAGTCATAGATGCAATCGCCAAGTCTGCGGCACAGCTCTCGGCTCGTCATGTCAGGGATCTTACATGGCCAGCGCGAGGCCGCCAGTCGGTCATAGTCAGCGAGAGTATGAACCTCGGTGACTTTCATCGCATAGACCAACCTTCCGCTGAGATCGCCGCTCGGCGCATTTCTTGAGCCGAATCCTGCGATCCAGTCACCGACGACCGCAGTGCGGCGAATGGCGGGTTTGCATATTGCTAGGGTGCAGACGGACCCAAATGGATTCGGTGCTGCCCCATCATCAACCAGGATTGTATAGGTAAACAATTGACTCACTGCATAATCACCTTCGGAGATGCCTCTGCGTCTCCGCTGAGAACTCCGTTCCTTCTAGGAACCTTTACCGACGCCACGGATGCTCGTAGGGTCCCATTTCATCGAGTGGAAGCGGTGAAGACACAAGCAATTCCTCAGATGCAACTCGTGGATCGACGGGCTGGTCGGTTACTGCATTGAGAGCCGTTTTCTCTACGCCGCCGTCCCGCAGGAACACTCCGTGGCAGTGGGCGAAGAGATTCCGACTGATGAAGTTCACGTCACAGTCCTTCTTGAGCCCTGCGAGATCCGGGTACCGAGTCGCGTAGGGTTCCTGGCCCGCCTGGGGGAGGAACTGCTCGATGGATTCGAGCCAGCGTTTCTCGCCCCACCGGCTGAAGCTGATCCCGGCGAAGCAGTCGATGAAGACGTTGCCATCGACGAGGTTCTCTTTGCCGCCGTGAATCTGGACGCCGCCGAAGAGGGCCGCGCCGCAGCGTTCGAAGAGGTTGCCGTGGAGCGTGACGCCCGAGATCATGTCGTCCAGGCGAATGCCCGCGGCGCCGCAGTGGGTGCCGCCGACGATGTCGCTCCAGCGGTTCCACCGGATCACCACGCCGCGATAGAGTGGGTTGCCGAACATGTCGATGCCGCCCTGATCGTCGGACTCCTGCACCACGTTGCGGACCACGTTCAGCTCGATGAGGTGGTCGTTGCCTTCAATCCGCATCGCCGACGACGGCATTCGCTCGAACAGGTTGTGGGCGATCCGGTTGCCGCAGCCATCGAGGAGAACGGCCGGCGTGTACGTGCGTTTGATCCGCGAGATGTCGTATACGGTGCAGTTCTCGACGAAATGCCCGCCGGGAACCAAAGTCTTGCGGTCGCCGCCGGCCACGCGGGTCCCGCCGCAGCCGAGCGTGTTCATCGTGCAGCCGAAAATCCCGTGGCGCTGCCCGCCCTCGACCACGATGGCGTCGCCGCCAAGCCGCTGAAGGGTGCATCCTGCGATCAGACAATCCGCCCCGCCGCGGATATGAATCCCGTCGCCGCGGCCCTCCTGGAATGTCAGTCCCAGGATGATCACGTGGTGGACGTCGTTCATCGTGACGAAAGGCTGGTTGACGACGCTCAAGATCGTCTCCGCTTTCGAGGGGTCGACGCCCTCGGGCGGGAGCCAATAGATCACGCCCGAGCGACGGTCGAGATACCACTCGCCCGGCGAATCAATCTCGCGGAAGAGATTCACCGCGTAGTATCGCTGGTCCTTGCGGTAGCCGTAATTCGAGTAGGGCCGGGACAGCGTGAACGCCTTCGCGTCGGCGTCGATCCGGGAGACTTTCTGGTACTCCTCGTACCAATCCCAGAACCAATAGCCATAAAGCCGCACGTCCGGCTCATCGAGCCACCGGCTCGGGCGATCTTCGACGTACTGGAATTTGCCGTCCTTGCAACCCTTGATCGAGCCCCACTGCGTGAACGTGTCCGTCCCCAGGATCTCGCCGGTCTTGACGAAGCCCTCATTCGGCCATCGGGCGAGCGTTTGCGGCACGCCGTCAACGAACAGTTCCGGCCGCTGACGCAACTCCGTCGCGTCGCCCAGATCGGTCATGCCGAGTATCTTCCCATCCGCTTCGAGAACGCGGCTGCGAACCGAAGGATCGAGTTTGTCGCGCAATTTCACATCGGCGATCGGCTTCCAACCGGTGATCTTCACTCCGCCGCGAAAGACAGGCGTCCGCTCGGACTTGGCCTGGTAGACGATCGGAGCGTCGGCGGCCCCGGAGTCTTCCGACGTCAACACAAGCGGTTGTCCGGCTGGATAGTCCCCGGCTGCAACCAGAATTCTCACACCGCCGCTGGATTTCTTCAAGGCGCGCGCTGCGTCCCTGGCTCGTTGGAGCGTCCGAAACGGCTTTGTCTCAGAACCGTCCGCCTCGTCGTTTCCCGTCGGAGCCACATGGAACACAACGGCAGGTTGCGGA
>CALMMH010000585.1 GCA_937868145.1 uncultured Phycisphaerales bacterium | reverse complement strand
AAGTTCTATCAGAACGCCGCCGGAGCGGTGCCGGGGCCGTGGGATTGCTGGCTGAGCCTGCGAGGGCTCAAGACCCTGGCCGTCCGCATGAGGCAGCACGAGGCCAACGCGCAGGCGATCGCCGAATTCCTGGAAAACCACCCCCAGGTCCGGGAGACGATCTATCCCGGCCTGCCCAGCCATCCGCAGCACGATCTGGCCAAGGCCCAAATGGACGGTTTCGGCGCGATCGTCACATGCCGGCTGGACGGCGGAACGGAACGAGTGCGGCAGTTCGTGAAGGCGCTGAAGATCTCTTTGTTCGCCGAAAGCCTCGGCGGTGTGGAATCGCTGGCCTGTCATCCGGCCACGATGAGCCACGCGACTCTTACTCCCGAAGAACGGCAGAAGATCGGTATCACCGACGGCACGATCCGCCTGTCGGTGGGCATTGAAGATATCGAGGACCTGATCCATGATCTCGACCAGGCACTACGGAGCAGTTGATTTGACTGAAGGCAGGGATTTGCAGAAGCCGGAGATATTGAAGTGGCTTCGCACCGAGGATGCTCGTGAGTTGGAGGAATTGTGGCAGGCCGCGGACGCCGTGCGAAAGCAGAGCGTCGGAGACGCCGTCCATCTGCGGGGCCTGCTCGAGATCTCCAATCACTGCATCCGGCGGTGCGGCTACTGCGGCCTGAACGCCGGCAATCGCGAACTGACCCGCTACCGAATGAGTAGGGAGGAGATCCTCGCCTGCGTCGCAACGGCTGTGGAATACGGATACGGCACGGTGGTGATGCAGGCCGGGGAAGACTATGGCATTGCGACGGATTGGTTGGCCGGGATCGTCAGGCAGATCAAGCAGGAGACGGGTTTGGCCGTGACGCTGAGCATGGGCGAGCGTCCGATCGACGACCTCACGGTGTGGCGGCAGGCCGGGGCGGATCGATACCTCCTCCGGTTCGAAACGACTTCGCCTTCGCTCTACGAGCGGGTGCATCCGGCCGATGAGCGTCAGCGGCCCGGGCGCATCGATTTGCTCAAGATTCTGCGAGAACTGGGCTACGAGATCGGCAGCGGCGTGATGATCGGCATTCCCGGCCAGAGCCTGTCGAGCCTGGCCGACGATATCCTGTTGTTCCGGGCTCTCGATCTGGATATGATCGGCGTCGGGCCGTTCATTCCGCATCCTCAGACGATGCTCGGCTCGTCGAATTCGCCTGTGGCGCCGGATGCGGATCAGGTCCCGAACACGGAGATGATGGTCTACAAGGTGATTGCGTTGGCAAGGCTGGTTTGTCCCCAGGCGAACATTCCGAGCACGACGGCGCTGGCGACGATCAACACCGAGACGGGACGCGAAAACGGCCTGTCTCGCGGCGCGAACGTCGTGATGCCCAATCTGACGCCGACGAAGTATCGTGCGTTGTACGAGATTTATCCGGGAAAGGCCTGCATCAACGAGACGGCTGTGCAGTGCCGATATTGTCTGGAAGGTCGGATCGAATCGATCAGGCGGCGCGTAGGGCACGGCCCGGGCTCTCGGGCCGGACGCGTGAAAGAGAGAATTGTGGATGGGTCGTGATCCCATGCGGGGAAAGGTGTTGGTAGCGATGAGCGGCGGAGTGGATTCCGCCGTGGCGGCGGCTCTGCTGTTGGAGGCCGGATACGATGTGACCGGGGTGTTCCTCTGTCTGCACAGGGATAGCGCCATCGCCGGCAACGAACGCTCGTGTTGCAGTCCGCAGGATGCCGCCGACGCGAGAAACATCGCCTCCCGACTGGGAATCCCGTTCCAGGTTCTGTCGGCCGCCGACGATTTCCAGCCGATCATCGACAGTTTCGTCGAGGACTACGAGAACGGCCGGACTCCCAACCCCTGTATTCGATGCAACGAACGTGTGAAGTTCGGACGACTTTTCGAGTTGGCCGATTCCCTCGGGGTTCGTTACGTGGCGACCGGGCATTACGCGCGAATCGCCGACCGCGATGGTCAGCCCGCAATTGCTCCGGCCCAAGCCGTGGGGAAGGACCAGTCCTACGTGCTCTTTCGCCTTCCGAGGCAGTGGCTTGGCAGGATCCTGTTTCCCGTGGGGAATCTGGAGAACAAACAGGTCGTTCGGAAGATCGCAAACGGTCTGAGCCTGGAAGTCCATGACAAACCCGACAGCCAGGACATCTGCTTCGTGCCCGGCGGCGACTACGCGAGCCTGTTGGAAGCCCGAGGCAGTTGCGCTTTGCGGGCGGGCGACTTCGTGGATTCCAGCGGCCGGATTCTCGGAAAACACGACGGTTACGGCCGATTCACGATCGGGCAGCGCCGCGGCACCGGTGTGGCGATGGGCCGTCCGACGTATGTGATCGGCATCGATCCGGTGAATGCAGTCGTGACACTCGGCTCGCGCGAGGAACTGCGGGCCAACGGCCTGACCGCTCACGGCGCCAATTGGCAAGTGAATATGCCCCAGTCGTTCGAGGCGATGGTGAAGATCCGCTACAACCATCGAGGCGCTCCCGCGGCGATCACACGAACGGGCGACGATACATTTGAAGTACGTTTCCGCGATCCCATTGAAGCGGTGACGCCGGGCCAGGCGGCTGTCGCGTATGCGGACGGATGCCTTCTCGGCGGCGGATGGATACAGGAAAGTCTGAAGTGGGATGTTTGATTGGGAGACTCTGAAATCGACAATCAACAATCGACAATCGATTTATCTCGATACGCGAGGCAGACGAGTCTGAAAGATTTCGGCGTCGAGGGCCAGTGGTCGCTTCTGAAGGGCCGCGTGCTGGTCGTCGGCGTCGGCGGGCTTGGGTCGTGGGTGTCGGAATTGCTCGCACGGTCGGGCGTCGGCTTCATCCGCATCGTCGATGACGATTCCGTGGAGCTCACGAACATCCATCGGCAGGCCCTGTACACCGAGAAGGATGCGGCCGCCCGCAAACTGAAGATTGACGTCGCGGCCCAGCGGTTGCGGGAGATCAACAGCAACGTGGCGATCGAGACGGTCTATGCGCGTCTGGACCGGCTCAATGCTGAGAAACTGATGCAGGATGTGGACGTGGTCGTAGATGGAACGGACAACTTCGAGACGCGGTTCATCCTCAACGACTGCGCGATGAAGCTGTCCAAGCCGTGGGTGTTCGCCGGGGTCCTGGGCACGAAGGCGCAGATGATGACGGTTGTGCCCGGCAAGACGCCGTGCCTGCGGTGTCTGATGGATGCGCCGCCTTCGTGTGACGGCGGGAACTGCCGCTGTGGTCCCGGCGGCGTCCTGGGCGTGGCGGTCGCCATCGCAGCGTCCTTCGAGGCGACCGAGGCCGTCAAGATCCTTTCGGGGCACGTGGATCGCATCAATCCCTATCTGCTGGTGTTCGACGTCTGGAGCAACTCGATCAAGCAGATCGACGTTTCCACGCCGCGAGCGGATTGTCCCTGTTGCGTTAAGAAAGACTTCGCTTTCCTCGAGCCGTAAATGACCAAGCCTGTGTACCTGGACTGCAATGCCACGACCCCGCTGGATCCTCGCGTGTTGGACGCGATGATGCCTGCGTTGACGGATGCTTTCGGCAATCCGTCCAGCGAGGCGCATGTTCTGGGTCGCCAGGCGAAGGACCTGGTCGAAGCCGCTCGCGGACAGGTGGCCTCGCTGATCGGCGCCGCCGCGAGAGAGATCGTCTTCACCTCCGGTGCCACGGAAAGCTGCAACCTCGCGATCAAAGACGCCGCGAAGATGTACCGCGAGCGGGGCAATCACTTCGTCGTATCCGCCGTCGAGCACAAGGCCGTGCTCGAACCGTGCAAACGTCTCGAACAGGAAGGCTTTGCGTTGACGGTGCTTCGGCCGGACTCCTTCGGAGCCATTTCCGCTCAGCAGGTCAGCGACGCGATGACGCCGCAGACGATCCTGGTCTGCGTTATGATGGCCAACAATGTCGTGGGGACGGTCAATCCGGTGGAAGAGATCGGGCAGCTCTGCCGGAAACGAGGTATTCTATTTTTCTGCGACGCCACGCAGGCGGTGGGCAAGCTCACTGTCCCTGTCGAACAAATTCACGCCGATTTGGTGGCGTTCTCCTCGCACAAGATCTATGGTCCCAAGGGGGCAGGCGCACTCTACGTGCGGGGCAAGAATCCGCGGGTGAGGTTGGCCGCTCAGATCGACGGCGGGGGCCAAGAACATTTCCTTCGCAGTGGGACGCTCAACGTCCCCGGCATCGTTGGGTTTGGGGCGGCGTGCAAACTGTGCGAAGAGGAATTGACTGGTCGGGTCTCGCTGCCGTCGGAGCTGCGAGACAAGCTTGAGAAGGGCTTGCTGGCGGCGGTTTCGGATGTGCAGGTTCACGGCCATCCAACGCAGCGGCTGTCCAACACGCTGAGCATTTCCTTCAAAGGCATCGAAGCCGCATCGCTACTTCGCCGCATGCCGGACATTGCCGCCTCGGCCGGCTCGGCGTGTGAATCAGGGACTTCCGGCACCAATTACGTCCTTCGGGCCATGGGCGTGGGGGACGACCTGGCGGCCGGCATGATCCGATTCAGCCTGGGACGCTTCACGACCGAGCAGGAGATCGACCACACGATCGAACTGACGCGACGCTGTGCGTCGGAACTTCGGTCGTGAGTGGACAGCTTGGCTATCTGTGGTCCTCCTGGCATTTGAACTCCCATTCGTCATCCCTGAGTCGGACCAGCGTGAAATCCCCCTTGAGAATCTTCCCATTCAATTCAAAAGCCAGGAGATCGTCCTTGCGATCGTGGAATCGGTACTCGCCGGAATCGACGATCTTCACTTTGCCGGTGCCTTTTTGGACGGGGCCCTCATAGGTGAGGAATCGCAGTGGATGGTCGAAGATCTTCACGGCTCGAACCTCGTCCGCCAAGCATTCCATTGGTTCCTTCTCCAGGCGAAACGTGGTCAGGACGTCGCCTTGTTCGAGCATGAAGTCCCAATGGACGCCCTCGGGCGTCGTGTGTTCCTGAATGACAAACCTGCACGCCATAAACAAATCCAGCCAGAATTCTTGTCAAAACCTCTGAACGAGGGTATCATAGCACCGGTAGTACCATGAAGCCAGGGGAGCCGCAGTGCATAGCCTGTCATTGCGGCTGAGAGATCGCTTCGAGCGATGACCCTAAGAACCTGATCAGGTTAAGACCTGCGAAGGGAGCGCTTGACGCCGTATGCAAGCACTCCTATTCCAGGGGTGCTTTTTTTATGGGTGAGCTGAATGAAGTCGCTGAAGGTCAACGGCGTCGAGCGGCAGTTCCCTCCGGACCAAATGCCCGGTACGCTCTCGGCGTTGCTGGAATCGCTGGGGGTGGGGACCGACGCGGTCGTTGCGGAAGTGGACGGCCGGATCGTACGCCGCGAAGAATTTTCTCGGACGCAACTCCAGGACGGCCAGCAAATCGAATTGATCAGATTGATGGGAGGTGGATGAGCCCATGGACAAATTAACCATCGCCGGCAGGACATTTGACTCACGACTGCTCGTGGGGACCGGCAAATTTGCGTCGCCTCGAATCATGGCCAAGGCTCTGGCCGCATCGGGCGCCGACATTGTGACCGTGGCGCTTCGCCGCGTGGATATCGACAACCCGGCCGACGACACTCTTCGAGAGATCGACCGCGAACGGTTCCTGTTGTTGCCGAACACTTCCGGGGCCAGGACCGCCGAGGAGGCGGTGCGTCTGGCGCGACTGGCCCGCGCCGCCACCGGAATCGAATGGGTCAAACTTGAGGTGACGCCGGACCCGTACTATCTGCTGCCGTGCCCGATCGAGACGCTCAAGGCCGCGGAGATTCTGGTGAAAGAGGGTTTCGTGGTTCTGCCTTATATCAACGCCGACCCCATTCTCGCCAAGCGATTGCAGGACGTCGGCACCGCAACAGTGATGCCGTTGGGCAGTCCGATCGGCTCCAACCAGGGCCTCAAGACCCGCGCTTCGCTCGAGATCATCATCGAGCAGAGCAGCGTTCCGGTTGTGGTGGACGCGGGCCTGGGGTTGCCGTCCCATGTCGCAGAGGCGATGGAGATCGGAGCCGGCGCGGTTTTGGTCAACACCGCCATCGCCACGGCGGCGGATCCCATTGAGATGGCGACGGCGTTCAAGCTGGCGGTCGAAGCGGGGCGAATGGCCTACCACGCCGGACCGCGAGCGGCCGTGCGCCATGCAGAGGCGTCGAGCCCGCTGACCGGGTTTCTGCGGGACAAGTGACATTCTTGATTTGCGATATGGGATGGTCGAGTTATGAATCAGCAATCTATTCATTCCATTTTGGCCAACCAGCATCTCGATGCCGATCGGGGCGCGTGGGAAAAGCGGCTGTACAAGGTGACCACGAGCGACGTCGAGGCTGCGTTGGCGTGGCGGCCGGGATCGTACAATCAGAACAAACTGCTTGCGTTGATCTCGCCGGCCGCCGAGGGGTTTATCGAGCAGATGGCGGTGCAGGCGCAGCAACTGACGATTCAGCGGTTCGGCCGGGCGATGCGGCTGTATGCGCCGGTGTACCTGTCGAGTTTCTGCGTGAATCGCTGCCGATACTGCGGTTTCAATTGCGACAATTCGTTCACGAGGGTTCGTCTGACCGTGGACGAAGCCGTGGCCCAGGCCGAGGTCCTCGCTTCGGAAGGCTACCGGGACATTCTCCTGGTCAGCAGCGAGGACAAGGCTTTCATCGACGTCAGGTATATGGCGGAGTTGGCGAAGCGGCTCAAGGCCGGCGGGAGGACCGAAGCCGAAAACGCCGGCCCTGCGGCCTGGGGCCCAAAGCCTAACGCCTTCAGTTTCATCAGCATCGAGATCTATCAGATGTCGGCCGAAGAATACGAGCAGCTCTTTGCCGCAGGTATCGACGGCGTCACGCTGTACCAAGAGACCTATGACCGCGAGGTTTATGCCCGAAATCATCCGGGTGGGCCGAAAGCGGATTACGATATGCGACTCAATGCGCCCGACGACATAGGCCGGGCCAGCATGCGCGAGATCGGTCTCGGCGTGCTTCTGGGTCTGGCCAACTGGCGGGTGGAGACGCTGGCCTTGGCCGAGCACGCGTGGCATCTCATGCGGCGGTACTGGCAATCGCGGGTTTCGTTCTCGTTCCCCCGATTGCGGCCCGCGTGCGGGGTCCCGGCGTCTGAATTCCCGCACCTGCTGTCGGACAGGAACCTCGTCCAGATGATGTTGGCTCTGCGGCTGTGCTTTGCCGATTCGGGGATTGTGTTATCCACACGGGAGCCGGCGCCTCTGAGAGATCAACTCCTGGGACTGGCCGTCACGCGGATCAGCGCGGGCAGCCGGACCAGTCCGGGCGGCTACACCGATCCCGAGAAGACAGGTCAGTTCGACGTCAACGACAGCCGAACGCCCAAGGAAGTGGTGGCCGCGATCAAAGACAAAGGCTACGATCCCGTCTGGAAAGACTGGGACAGTTCCCTGTGACGAAGCCGGCTGATCGTCGCGTTACTTTGACTTTCTGCGGCTTCCGCCGGCCAATTGCTCCAGACGATCGCGTACCTCTTTCTTGCCGAGGTGACGAAGCGAAGCAATCCGGATCACCTGCTGCTTGCGGGGCCGGCTCGTTTCCCGCTCCCAACTGTAGATGGACTGGCCCGTCACGCCGACGAGCTTGCCATAATCCGCGGCCGACAGGGCAAGACGCTTGCGCTGGGAACGCAGCCCCTTGGCGGTGAATCGCACGCCATCTGCGCCACTTTCGGTTGCGGGAGCCGATTCCGTTCGGGACGTCCGCTTTTCGATCGGAGCAAGTCTTCGCTGAAGGTCGGAGATTCTACGTTTCAACTCGGCAATGTCCCTGCGGTATTGAGCCGAGGCCCGTTTGAAGGCGTTCGTCTGTTTGCGGAGTTCCTTGCGGGCCAACCGCAGGATCTCTTCTCGAAGCACGCCGGCGATGTTCGCCATGTTGTCCTCCAGGTGTTTACGATATGGCCCTGTCCAGCCCCACGTCGATCTGGAGCCTAAGACGCATGACACACCATAACAACATGATGAAACATGTTATGTCAACAACAAATCAGGCCGTCCAGAGTCCGTGAGGCGGGAGAGTGAAGAGTCCTGCTCCAAGTCGAGGTCAGCGGCTTACGCGAGTGGATGCCACGGTGACGCCTTGCCGATCGGTCAGTTTCAGCGTGTCGCCGCGGTCGGAGAGCCGTCCGGTGAAATCGCCTACCACAAAGAGGGATTGGGCTCCTGAAGGAGAGGCCTTTCGGGCTCGGAATGCGGGGCGATTGGCCGCTGCGTGGAGCGTGCCGTTGGCGGGAATGACTGTGCCGCCCCGGAAGGTGAAGAGGGGGACTTCCAGACTACCGGCTGCGGTCAGCGTCCAGCCGGAGATGTCCACCGCGAAGGAATTGGGATTGACCAATTGAACGTATTCCTCGTTCTGATTGCCGCTGGAGGGATTGCAGTCGGCGCTGCGAATGAGGACGATCGTGCCCGGCGGCTGGGAGGCGGGAATCTCATCTGCCCCGGAAGCGAGGCGATTGAAGAGCTGCTTTCTTCGCTCGGGCAGGTACGAATCTCGCAGTTCGGCGACCGCGTCGGGAAACGGCTGCGGATAGTTGGGGGCTGTGGAGCCGTTGCCCCACGCGTGCGAGTTCCACTTCGCGTTGTCCAGGGCCGCATCGGGTGCAATCTGGGCCGCCAACTCGTCGATCCGCGGCTCGTAGTGCAGGTCCTCTTCGGCCGTGTCCGGCGGCATGAGCAACTCGTCCATGAGCGTCCGCACGCGGCGAAGATACATCTGTCGCATCTCGGAGGTCCCGAAGATCGCGTCCGGCACGCGGTTGCCGGCGCCGATGAACAGCGGCGTGTTGGCGATCAGATGCTGGTCCCAATAGGTCAGCGAGCTGATCCACCGCCGTCCGAAGCTCAGGTCCACGTCCCACGGCCACATCTGCCATTCGTCGCTTTGGCCGGTGTCGCGGTAGAAGTAATAATTCTTGTGGCAGCAGTCCGTGTCGCCCGTCAGGGCACGGGCCGCCAGGAAGTTGACTACCGCAGGAATGTCCACGTTGTCGTACATGTATTTTCGGCGGGCTTCGGTGGGAAGGGTTACGCCATTGAGCAACGCCAGCAGATCCGTGTTGTCTTCGTCCTTGCGGGTCTTTTTCTCCGTTCCGCTGAGGGTATCGCCATCGCTCTTGAAGCCGTTGTACATCTTGTAGAGAGCCCCTTTGGCGTTGAGTCCCATGCGGACGAGCCAGTCCTTGTCGCCGTTCTCCACGACGTGCGCGGTTCCCCAGAAAGCCCCATTCTGTTGTACTCGCACAGGGAGCACCCAGTGATACGCGCAATCCGCATCGCGATAGGTCTCGTAGGCCAAGATGTTTCGCATCTGGGCTTTGTCGGGATAGGTTGTGAGCAAATTGATGTCGTCGGCTCGCGGCTGGTCTTCGGCCCACTTGAAGTTATGGCCGGGATTGAGATCGATGTCATAGCTTTTCTTCGGGAACCCCCGGCTGGACTGGCCGTGAATGCTGATTCCGACGTTGTCGTAGAACTCGCCGTCGTAGAAGATCGAGCATCGCGTGCCGGTTTCCGTGTCGGCCGCGCTGGAGCTCTGGATGAACCAGTGCAGCGCGGGCAGCGGATTCTTGAGGCTCGGATCTACCACGACCGTACCGTCAAACTGCGGCGAGTTCCGCGGATCGGGGAAGGCCGGGAGTCGCGAGATATGTCCGATGGCGTCGGACGCCGTGACGTACCATCGCACCATCTGGCCTGCTCGATAGACGCTGCCGGGGATGCTGGCTCCGTAGACTCCGTCGCCGCTTGCCCCGTCGCCGCTGTTGCCGTCGTCGAGAAACGGAACCACCGTGGCCGAGTCGAACATCACGCGATAGCACAGCCAGGCCTCGGTGATCGGCGCGAAGGTCGGCGAGATCCTCGCGGTAATCTGCACATCGTCCCGCGCGTTCACGACCTGCGGGCTGTGATTCATGTCCGCGATGACCGGGCCCATGATTTCGACGCCGTCGTTGTTCGGACCGCCGGGCGTCGGGACCGGAAAGTATCGCGGCGACTGCGGCGCTCCGACGAAGGTCCCCAACAACTCCGGAAGAACCAGCAGGTCCGAATCGTCCAAGCCGTGATTCAATCCCTGCACGGCCAACAGGTTCGTTCCCACGTGCAGCAGATCCAGCCTGCGAACGACGAAGTCCACCGGGTCCACAAGCCGGGTTTCGGGCACACTGGTCGGCGCGCCGGAATCCCACGTCTCGGCCGTCACGTCCGGGGCGTTGTCTCTGGCTATCTCCTGGCCGTTGAGGTAGGCGATCATCCCGTCGTCGAATCGCATCCGCAGGGTGAGGGACCGGAACACCGACGGATCCTCCACGAAGAAGGGGATTCGGACGTAGACCGTTTCATTTACGTGCCGCATCTCCGATACGTCCAATCCGATCATTCCGGGATATCCGTAACCGACGCCCGTCGCGCCGG
>CALMMH010000584.1 GCA_937868145.1 uncultured Phycisphaerales bacterium | reverse complement strand
GCTTTCTGACTCGATGCAGCGTGGGAACCAAGACCGCCGTCAGAAGCGCGACAATGGAAATGACGACCAGCAACTCGATCAGGGTGAAGCCGTTTGGATCGGTTATCGGTGATTTGCGATGGACGATCTGCACCGCCCTTGCCCCGGCCGAAGCCGGTCTCTCCCACCGAATCCGTTTCTCCCGTCCAGCCATGGCATCCGCTCCCTTCTCGCCAAGGATGCTTCGCCGCACCGACGTCTTTGCCGGACCGCCCTGCAATACCCACGTCCAATCTCTATTTTGGCGATCCGGCCCATCCCTTGTCAAGCGGAAAGCCTGTGGGTTTGCACACGAGTGTCTGTGCGAGTATTCAGACATCCGGAGTCTGTGCAACCGCCAGGTGTTCAAACCAGGACGGCGTGGTTTGTAGTGACGCCGTAAGGCGTTATCTTCCATGCTCTTGTGACGTACAAGACGCCCAGAAGAGAAGATATGCCCTTACGGGCACACTACGAACAGGTTGCCCTCGATTGTATGCGGGCCAGGGTCCTTTCACGGACACGCAGACGCGGTGCGCCCGGCAGACGATAGCGAATTGGATCCCAGACGCAGGCTGACAGTCAATCTCAGGGGCTCTGCCCCTGAACCCCCGGCACTTTGCGCGTTACGCCAGCAGCATGGTGGGCAAGAGTGAAAAAGATGCAGACCCGCTCAAGGGCGTGCCCGGCACACCTTCCATGCTGCTGGTCAAAAGCGACAAATGCCCGCCGCCGTGCAGCGGCGCGTCTCATCCAGGCGGCGGAATCCGGATCGGTCCGTCCCTTCCTCTCGCCCGTTCTTCTCGCGGACACGGTGAATTGTGTCGTCGCGGCGTTGAGGGCGACGCATGCGTCGCCCCTGCGAAACATCCGACGGCGGGATTCTCTCTCGGACGTCGCAGGCGTCGCGAGAGACTACGGCAGAAGCTTGACGCCCTGGCCTTGGACGAAGCCCTGAGTCACGTCCCAGGCCTTTTCCCGCGTGGAAACGTCGGGGTAGGCTACGGGCTGGGTCACACCGTGCGTGGCCAGGAGCCTTGCGGCCTCGATGCGGGCCTGCTGGGCCAGATTGGCCGCTTCGCCGAGCAGCCGCATGGATTCTTGAGGCGAATGGAAGCCCATGCCGTTACTGGCCGAGATGAAGTCCCAGCGGAACTGCCCCTGGCGGAGGAGCTTTCGCGGACCCGCGAGGTCTTCGGGTGTCGCCCCCGCCTGGGCAGCGGCCGCGACGTCGAAGTGGGCCTTCACCAGCGCGTCCTCGGCCGCGAGCTTGGCCGCCTCGGTCTTGGACTGGATGCCTTCGACACGGGTGCGGATTTCGTCTTCGCTCCAGCGGTGGCAGACGGCGCAACTATTGGCGATGTTCAGCAGCGGGCTCTGGACGTGGTGGTCGGTGTACTTGACGCCGCCTTCCGTACGGTATGGCATGTGGCAGTCGGCGCACGAGACGTTTCGATAGGCGTGGACGCCGGTCAGATACAACTCGTAGTCCGGGTGCTGGGCCTTGACGATCGGCGTGCCCGAGATCGCGTGCACGTAGTCCTTGTGCTCGATTCCGTCGTAGTAGGCCATCATCGACTCCAGCGTCGTGCCCTTCGCCCACGGGAAGGTCAGGTAGTTCTTCAGGCCCGCCTGGGCGTCCGTTTTGAAGTAGTACTCCACGTGACATTGAGAGCACACGAGCGACCGCATCTCCTGATGGGTCGCCTGGTCGATGTCCCGCCCCATCGCAGTGAAAGCCTCGCGCAGAGCCGGCCGCGTGATGCGGAGCTTGAGCGTCTCGGGATCGTGGCAATCCTGGCAGCCGATCGGATGCGTCACCTCGCCGGCCAGGTCGTGGAAGTTCGCGGCGTAGAACTCCTTGACGCCCATCTTGTCCATCAACCGGGGCACATCCGTGCTCTTGCAGGACCAACACGTCCCGGCCTGGAACGGCTTGGCGATACGCGCCGTCTTGGCGACATCCTCTACCGCGTAATAGTGGCCGCGGGCCTGACGATAGTCCTTGCTGAATCCATAGCCCGCGAACAGGAGCACCTGCAACGGATCGGCGGTCAGGTAGTCGCGAGGGTCCGCTCCGCCGTACTTGGTCTTCGTGTTCGTGATGCGGGTCTGCAAGTAGGACTCGTACTCGCGAGGGTAGTTCTCCCCCCACACGGCGTTGTCCGGCTCCCACTGCGAGATCGGCCGCACGACCATCGCGGGCCTCTGCGCCTCCCACCGCCGCTCCATGATCGACACCGCCAGCAGCCCCAGCAGCACGACGACCACCACGAGCAGCCCGGCGATCGCGATCCCCATCCAGACCGGCAGGGAGAGCCAGCCTCTTCCATCCGTCGCCTTCGGTTCGCTCCGGTTCGACTCGATCGTCATGGCTCATCTCCTTCGTTGTCGCTCGTCGCTCGGGACTCGTCGCTCGTTCATGGAAACGCCGTCCTGCGAGGGACGATTCCTGCATCCGGCAACCTCGGCCGGACCGTAGCACGGGCTTCCAGCCCGTGATTCTGGATTCATGGGCAGGATGCCCATGCTACTTCAACCCCGCCGAGGGAAGTACCGGCCGAAGCGTCTGGGGCGAGGCCGACTGGCTGCGGACCTCGCCGTGAATGTTGCTGTGACAGTCCCAACACCGCCGCTCGGTCGCGCCGGCCAGGCGAATCATCGAGAGCCGGTCGCCGTGGCAACGGACGCAATTGGCCTGCACGACAGGCGCCGCGCCGGCCGAAAGCTCCAGCACTTGCGGCTCGGTCCTCATGGTGAACACGTAGGAATGCTTCATGCCGTCGCGGGATTTGAACGCGTACTTGGCCACCATGTTGCTGTGCGGCACGTGGCAATCGACGCACACTGCGACCCGGCCGTG
>CALMMH010000583.1 GCA_937868145.1 uncultured Phycisphaerales bacterium | reverse complement strand
TGCGGATTCTCCTTCTTGAATCGGATTACGAGATCGGTGATCTCCTGCGAAATCCTCGGCCGGCCTGGATTCTTGCAGTTCTCGCTGCCATCGTACTTCTGGGCGATGAGTTTGCGGTACCAGCCGAGCACGGTCTCCGGTGTGAACAGGACCGTCGTTGCTTCCAGGAGTTCTCGCGTCAGGCGCTTGGCCTTGGCGGCCAGCCTGATCCTTTGTTGATCATTCAAGAGGATGCGTTTGTCCTTCTCTTGCTGCTCCTTCAGGACTCGGACCTGCTCTTTGAGATAGTCGATGGCCTTCCAAAGCTCCTTGTTGACACAGTATGCCAAGCACGTCACGAGTGTAAGCCAGAGGTTCTCTTTCATAGTCCCCAGAGGCTAATGAACTGGCGGATTATCAGCAAGGACTTTCATCCCGCAGCCGCGCAAGTCCAGGCCGGGTATCTATTTGCGGCGGGATAATATTTGCACCCTATGCCCATTTCGCCAACCATGCCAATGGGTACGGCGCCGGCGATCTGGTCACTGCTTTGGAAGGGGCGACTCTCCTCGCCGATGCGGAGGGGATCGAGATCGCCCTCGAACGGCTGGACAAGCAGACGTCGCTCTATGCGAATACGGTCCCCCGCGGCGCTCAGGCCTGGGAGATTTCTCTGCATACGCCCGACATCCTGGCCTCCGGCCTGCTCACCAAGGCCTATACGCTCGGCTATGTGCTCTCCGGCCGCGAGGACTACCTGGAGCAAGCCCGTTACTGGGCATGGACAGGAGTGCCCTTCGTGTACCTGGTCAATCCCACGGAGGCGGTCGTCGGTCCTTATGCCACGATTCCCGTGTTCGGGGCCACAGGTTGGCAGGGTTCGTGGTTCGGACGGCCCGTGCAGTGGTGCGGACTGGTCTACGCCTCGGCGCTGCATCAACTGAGCGAATATGATCCGCAGGGACCGTGGCGGCAGATCGCCTCGGGGATCACCGCGACCGGGCTCAGGATGGCCTGGCCCGTGGACGATGTGGATCGGCAGGGGCTACTGCCCGACTATTTCCTGTTGGAGTCTCAGCAGCGTGACGGACCGGCGATCAACCCTGGAACCACCCAGGCGCACGTAGCGGAACTGTTCGATGCGGGTACGATCTACGATGTTCAGCGTGTCCCGGGCACCGGCTGTTTCATTCACGCGCCGTGCAAAATCCACCAGGTTGTGAAAGAGGACGAGGTCATATCCTTCTCGCTGGACGGCTGGGGCGCGCGGCAGGGTTTGAGAGCTTACCATGTCCTGGTATCCGGCTGGTCCGGACGCCGGCCCGATGTCATCGTGTATGGACGCGATGAGGGAACAGACACGTCGAAAGGCGGTATGCCCGCCTCCGTGGAGTACCTTCCCCTCTCGAAACTTCTCATCATCGACGTGGCTGGGCCTGTGAGTATCGGCATCCAAGGATGGATGTCATCCGCAGGGACATCGATGCCGTGCATGCGAAGGGTGCGGACCGTCCCTATCAGGGGATCACGGCGATATCCAGTTGGATCGCAGACTGGGGCGGCTGGATTTCCCACGCGGATTCGAGCCTTCGAAGGGTGATCTCGCCCACCGCCTTACCGCTTTGATCGCAAGCCGTCGCACGGACTGGCTTGTCCGCGACAGCGGCGATCGCTGTGCGTACATCGTCCGTGCCAAACGAGCCCTCGGGTTTTGTGATCACGAGCCGGTCCACACCCTCAATCAGGATGATGGAGATGCCATTGCCTTCCTTGGCACGCCGGACGGCGACACTGCCTGAAACAGCGACCCCGTCGAAGCTACGCCAGACGCCCCGGCCGTCCAGGAAAACACACTCGGGTGAGCTGACGCGGTCATAGCGTCGTCCTTCGAGCGAGGCCGAGCACTCGACGAAACCATCGGTCCCAAGGGCGAGCCAGCCGAATGGGGGCAGATCGTATCCAGTCTCCGGGATTTGCCACGATTCGTTGGCGTTCCCGTTGATCCAGATGCGAAGGCCGTCCGGATAACGAATGAAGAGCTTCGACTCTCGCCAGTCGCCGTTTCGAAAGGCCTCAGAGGAACTGACTGTGCCGCGGTCTGCGCCGTAGAGGATCTCCTGCGGTTTGAGCATCGCGTATCGCGATTGAAGCGGTTGGAGCATGTAGTACGACCGGCAGGTCTGGCGTATGCCGTGGGTCTCCTCGACAAGCCAGCCGATGTGGCCGTAGGCGATGGTCGCCGCCAGGAACTGGTCGATGCTCGCGACGATATTCTTCGGCTTGGCCCAACCCTCCTTGCCCGTGAAGAATTGGCCGGTCCAGGGCACGCCGATGTCGACGGACAGCGGGTGCATCTTCAGCAGATCGAAGTGGGGCAGGTAAGGATAGTCCCAGAGCCGCAGACTGCTGTATGTCAGGCCGTAGTTGCCCGCGCAGAGGCCTGCATAGAGCCACTGGTGGTTGCCCTCGGACCAGCAGTGGCCATCGTAGACATCCTGATCGTGCAGGAGCAGCTCTCCGTAGGCATAGAAGGTCGCGGCGAACGTCCCGGCTCCCGGCACGCGGGCATCGAAGTCCGTCCGATCCCACGGGCTTACGGATGTGTGGACGTCGGTATAGGCGGCGTTCGTGCCGAACTTGTTCTGGATGAGCGGGGCGAGCTTGCGGTCCATCTCGACGGCAAAGAGCGCCTTGGGGGAATAACATCGGGCCCACGCGGTCATCAGATTGTCGTCGGGCCGACGCATCACCCGGTCTGTGTCCCACCAGGCGTTCACTGGGGCGAAGTCCGTGTAGTTCGTGTAAAGGCCCGATCGCCAGCCTAATGACCGCTGGGCGGCTACGTACTCTTTCAGAGCTTCATCGCCGCCTTTGCCCGGGGCGGCCTTGTCGCGGAACGTAAAGCTCTCGCCGCCGTCGCGCCAGGTGATCTCGTGGTTGCACTGGGTCAGCTTCTCGATGCCATAGGCGAACAATTTCCTCGACCGCTCTCGCTCCCGCTCGTAGTTGTCCGGTCCCCAGCTTTCCTGCCACAGCCGGGTGGCTGCCTCACGACCTCGCTTGGCGGGAGGATTGGCAATCGTCGCCAGCGTCTCCTCGAAGACAGGCGAGAACGTGACAAAGAACCGTTCGTAGAGATCGTTGCGCCGTCCATCGGTCTTGGGGAGGTATCGCACTCCGCCATTCAACTGGACCTTGTCTTCTTCGATCTTGTCCACGCTGTATGGCGAGGAGGCGTTCGAGCGGTACCAGTCCATCCAGACCGAAGCGAAATATGGATCCCGGCCCCTGGACATCAGCACGTTCAGATGATGGCCTCCGTAGTTCATGAAGGGTAGCAGCAGGAGTTCCGGCTTCTCGACCCCCTCGATTCGGCCGTAGGAAAGCTCGGTCGCCAGTCCGTCCTTGCAGACGCAATCCACGACAAGGCTCTTCTGCCAAAGACGCACGGTGGACTGGATCACGGCCTCGTCGCCATTCACATCGAGTTGCCAGGACGCCGTCAGTTCGTTGTCCGTCGACTGTACGTGGTTCAACCGGGCGTCTTGGGGCTCCGCGGTGAACTTGGGCCCGGCCTCCGTCATGGCCTTGGCGACGACGACTCCATTGAGCGTGACCACAACCGGCTCCCAGAACCTGGCGCCCGGCCTGATCTCATATGTGAGCTGTGTCCCGGCGTCTTTGTAGGTGAATCGCCAGCCTTCGCCCGCCTGTTCCAGGCTCACGGCAAAGTCCGTCGTCAGATTGTCGGGCAGGATAGTCTCCTCGCGGGTGGGGAAGGGCAATCGGCCTGGGCCGGTGTTGGCGCCGGGCGACTGGCCGGGGAATCCATCGATGCCTCGCTTCGGCCGCGGCTCGAAGGAGAGCGCCGCCGGATTCTCTTTGAAGAATACGAGGTCTTCAAAGTAGAGCTCACGATCCTCCGAGTTGGAGCCGCCCGTGACTTGCAGACCCGCGACGCGCAGCGGCTTCTTGTCGAGCAGATCCGGCGGCAGAACCTTGTGGATCAGCCACCATTCCTTCCAGTCCACCTGGGCAAGGTCGAGCGTGTGGCCGGCATTGTCCCTGTCAAGAAGCAGCAGCGTGATCGTCGTCCGCGGCGTCCCAGGATCGGGCGCCCACAACCAGTTGTTGCCGTAAACCCAGATCGTCGTCGCCGAGGCATCATCCGGGATCGCCACCGGCGCCGGCGGACGCAAAACGACAGTGCTGTTCTTCGATGTGCCGCGATAGACGAGTCTCGCGACGGGCGATTCCCACACGCGCTGCCTCTGCGAGCTGAATAGGTCCGCGACGGCGCCGTCCCTGCATTCGATTCGCCAGCCTTCAAGCGAATCGAAATCGACCAAAGGCGCGTGCGGCGGTTTGCGGTCGGCCCAGACCATCTCATAAGGCCGGGGTCCCGGCGCCTCGTCCGCAGGCATGGGCTTTGCCAGGGTGGTTGCTGCGGGACTGGATTCCGCTCGCAGCGTCGAGACAAGCGCGGTCAGCGCCATCACCGCTGTAACAACAAGCAAGGACTTCCACTCAATCCTATCCAGCTTCATGTAAGGACTCCTACAGGGCGGATCCGTGTCCAGATCGTGACAGAGTCTTGGAACATCCAGTCACTCATACTACCCTGTGCGTTGCCCGAACTCAACAATGGTTCGAAGAATGGCTTCGCAGATCGCAGGGTCTCACGCTATACTGTCCATGTGACCGGCGTCAGTTTCATTCCACATCATGTTGATGCGAGGGCTGAGAAGTGAGAGCACAAT
>CALMMH010000582.1 GCA_937868145.1 uncultured Phycisphaerales bacterium | reverse complement strand
CAAGCAGTATCCGTTTCTGCTGTTGTTCGTGCTGTTGGTCAAACTCCCGGTGTTCGGAGCGTTCAAGCAGTATCGCGGCTGGTGGCGGTACGTGAGCGTCTCGGACCTTCTGGGCATCCTGCGGGCCTCCCTGGTCAGCACGCTGCTCCTCGTCGCCCTCTGGTTCACCGTGATCCTTCAGGTTCCCGCGATCCGGCAAGGCTTGCCCGTCGGCATCATCGCCGTCACCCAGGGCGTCTTCATGGCCGATCTGTTCGGCACGATCCTTTTGCCCGCGGGACTTCGGATGCTCACCCGTCTGTACCACGAGGAGTTCCGCACGACGGAGAGCCGGCGGCTCACGCGGTTTCTGATCGTCGGCGCCGGCAACGCGGGGGAGGCCCTGCTCCGGGAGATTCACCGCATGCCGGTCACGCTGTACGACGTGATCGGCTTCATCGACGACGACCCGCTCAAACAAGGCACCAGCATCCACGGCATCACGGTCCTGGGGACTGTGGCGGAATTGCCCCGCATCTGCAAGGAACGCAACATCGAGGAGATCGCCATCGCGTTGCCTTCAGCCACGCGCCACGAGCTCCGGCGGGTCATCCAGGTCTGCGAAGGCACGCAGATCCGGTTCCGCACCGTCCCCTCGATCACGGACATCGCTTCGGGCAAGCTGCGGGTCTCCGAGATCCGCGACGTCGACATCAACGACCTGCTCGGACGCGAGGTCGTGCACCTCGACCTCGATCGGATCGAGGCCTTCGCCCAGGACAAAACCATTCTGGTCACCGGCGCAGGCGGGTCCATCGGCTCGGAGATGTGCCGGCAGATCTGTCGCTTCGGTCCCAAGCTCCTGCTGCTGGTGGAGCAGGCGGAAAACCCCTTGTTCTACGTGGAACGCGATTTGCGCCGACAATTCCCGGACGTTCAGACAAAGCCGTTGATCTGCGACATCACGGACCGGCCCCGCGTCGAGGCGGTCTTCGCACAGTACAAACCCGAGGTGGTTATCCATGCCGCCGCACACAAGCACGTGCCGCTCATGGAACTCAATCCGAGCGAAGCCGTGAAGAACAACGTCCTAGGCACACAGACCGTCGCGGATGCGGCCGACCGCCATCAGGCCACGTATTTTGTCATGATCAGCACGGATAAGGCGGTGAACCCGACCAGCATCATGGGGTCCTCCAAGCGGATCGCCGAGATGTACATCCAGGACCTGGGCACGACGAGCCGGACGCAATTCGTCACCGTCCGGTTCGGCAACGTCCTGGGCTCCGAGGGCTCGGTCGTTCCGATCTTCAGGAAGCAGATCGTCGAGGGCGGTCCGGTCACCGTGACCCATCCGGACATGAAGCGATATTTCATGACCATCCCCGAGGCCAGCCAGCTCGTGCTCCAGGCCGCCGGCATGGGCCAGGGCGGCGAGATCTTCGTCCTGGACATGGGCGAGCCGGTGAAGATCGTGGACCTCGCCAAGGAACTCATCACGCTCAGCGGTTTCCGACCGGGCGAGGACATCGAGATCGTCTTCACGGCCCCCCGGCCCGGCGAGAAGCTGTTTGAGGAGCTTCGCATCGAGGGGGAGGACATGCAGCGGACCCGTCATCCCAAGATCCGCATCTGGAAGAATATCCCCATGGATCGAGCGGCCCTGCGGGCGGGGATCGAGGATCTCATCGAACTGGCCGGCCGGCCGGACCAGGACCGCGGCGCCATCGCCGCCAGGATCAAGGATCTCGTCCCGGAGTACGCAACGCCCGCGTCCGTCGGGCCGCGGGCATGGCTCGAGGGAATGTGATCTCCGAACGCGGCGCATAAAAAAAGCCGCTCCGAAGAGCGGCTTTGAAATCGGATCGCCGATTGCGACTTACACGTGCCCGTTGCCCGCGGTGGAATCCTGGGGCATATAGCTTTCCTGCGTCATATCCTCTCGCGGGTGGGCGTTGTCGTAAACTTCCTTCAGCTTTTTCGTCGTCAGGTGCGTGTACACCTGGGTCGTCGAAAGCGACTGATGGCCGAGCAGTTCCTGCACGCTTCGCAGATCCGCGCCGTTGTTGAGCATGGGGGTGGCGAAACTGTGCCGCAGCGTGTGCGGGCTGATCGCGGGATCCAGGCCGGCCATCTTCAGGTACTTGTCCATCTTGCGGCGGACGCTTCGCGTGCTCAGACGCTGACCGTGCTTGTTCACGAACAGCACCTTGGAATCGAAGTGGCTGTTGCTCTGGGCCCGCCGATTACGGTACTCCATGTAATGCTGGATCGCCTGCAGAGCCGACGAGCTGATCGGGGTGATCCGCTCCTTCTTGCCCTTGCCGCGGATGTGAATCACTTCGCCCAGGAAATCGATGTCGTCCATGTTCAGACCGACCAGCTCGCTGACGCGGATGCCCGTGCTGTAGAGCGTTTCGAGAATGGCCCGGTCCCTGGCGCCCAGCCACGAGTCGGTCGGCGGGGTTTCGAGAAGCCGCTTGACCTCTTCAAACTCCAGGAAGCGAGGCAGTCTCTTGTCCTGCTTGGGCGTGCGAATCGCGCTGAGCGGATTGGAGTCCCGCCGGTTGGTCTTGACCAGGTATTTGTAGAAGCTGCGAAGGGTGGCCAGCTTCCGCGCGATCGTGGCCTTGGAATAGCCTTTGTCGTTCAGGAAGGCCAAGTAGGTTCTCGCCTCGTCCGGATCGACGGCCAGCAGTCGCTGGTCCACTTCCTGCTCTGTCTGTGTGGCCACCGCCGTTGCGACACCGCCGCCGTCGTGATGGCCCAGCGGGGCCAGATCCGAATGCGAGCTTTCCGACGGAGTGTTCACCAGGAACTGGGAGAACTGCGCCAGATCGGCGCCGTAGCACTTGGCCGTGTGTTCCGAGAACCGTCTCTCGAACTTCAGATAATGCAGGAACTGTTCAACGATTGCACTGCTTTCTTCCATAGTCCACCTATCTACTCGGTCCATCGGCATCATCGGCCACCTTCATTCATGGATGATTTAAGAACCATCTCTCAGGATACCGTCCTCACGTCGGAGTCGTCCTGGAGGAGTTGTTCGGCACAACCAATCAGAGACTGCGTCAGCTTGAAGCTGATCACCGCCGCGTCAAACCAGTCGAAATCCGTTCGCTTGTCCTTCACCTGGTCGATCAACGCGTCGAGCAACTCGTCCTCCCGTCCTTGTTCGTAGCGGAAGATGTATTTTTCAGCGCCTTTGTTGAGCACGAGTTGTCTTTGCGGTCTTTTCATTTGCACGCCTTACGAGTGACGTTCCCCGCCGGATACCTCGGCCTACGGGGGCCTTCATGCGGCTCGTATAACCTCGCGGGGCCCGTCGCCCGATGGCTTGATTGGCCTCAGCGAAACGTTACAACGCTTTTATCGGCCAATGGAACGTCCGGCTTTACAAAAAGTGGACTCGCACACCACCCAAATTTATGAGGCCTTGAGGCAAGAAGTGCCGTGACATGCGGTTGGAAGCCCTCGGAGCGGACTTTCTCTACGGAGCGTCCAGCCGGATGTGAAAATAGGTAACCTCTCCTCGCTGCTCGGAATGGACAATTCCCGCTGCTTGCAGGTGCCCCACGTGCTTGGCGGCCTCGTGACGGGTGATTCCCAGGCCGGTGCAGATATCCTCGATCGTGCAGGGCCGGCGTTTCAGGACGGACACGACATCCGCCTCGGCCCGCGTCTCGTGACGCTCGCTCAGGCCGGCCGGGGCCTCGCCGATCACCTCACAGACGCCGCCGATCTGTTGGGCAATCCGGTCGAGCACCTCCCGCGGCACAGCCCGGACGTTCGGCTCAGCCGGCGGGCGAACCGCGGTGTTCAGATGAACCTTGTCGGGCCGAATCCGCTCGATCAGGTTCTTCATCAGACGAACCTGCTCGGCGTCGGTGTTGACGCCCGCGATCAAAAAAACCTCCAGCCAGATCTGGCCCGTGTACTCCTTGCGGAACTGCTCCAATCCCGAGACCAGCTTTTCGATAGTGATATCGCGGTTCGGGCGGTTCACCACCTCGAACGTGGCTTTGTCCCCGGCATCCAACGAGGGGGCCACCATGTCGGCTTTGGCGCACTCGGACCGGACATCCTGCCGATAAAACAGCGTTCCATTCGTCAGAACCGCCACCGGGATATCCGTGAGTTTGTGAATGCCATCGATCAAGTCGCCCACGCGGGAGTTCAACGTGGGCTCGCCGGAACCGCCAAGCGTGATATAATCAGCCTTGAGCCCGGCGTCCAGCTTGCCTTTGATCTCGGCCAGAACCGCAACGATGTCGACGAAGTCCTCCCGCGTGACGCTGCTCTTGGTGGTGCGGCCGAGCTGGCAGTAAACGCAGTCGAGCGTGCAGATCTTCGGCGGGACAATGTCCACGCCCAAGCTCATGCCCAGCCGACGTGACGGAACCGGACCGTATGTAAACGACGTTTGTTGCTTCTTCTTAGCCATGGACAATCTCGAAAATGCCTTTGCAGATCCGTACCAGGCCTTCCAACCAATCCAGCGGCATCATGGACGCTGCGTCGGAGAGCCCCTTTTCGGGCTCGGGATGGACCTCCAGAAACAGGCCGTTGACGCCCGCGGCGACCGCCGACTTCGCCAGCAGAGGAGCCATTTCCCGTCGGCCGCCGCTGGCGGAACCCAGGCCGCCCGGCTGCTGCGTGCTGTGCGTCGCGTCAAACACCACCGGGCACCCGAACTGCTGCATGATCGGGATGCCGGTCATGTCGTTGACCAGACGGTTGTAACCGAAGAAAGTCCCTCGC
>CALMMH010000581.1 GCA_937868145.1 uncultured Phycisphaerales bacterium | reverse complement strand
GAAGCCCAAACCGAATATTACGTACTGACTACTCCTCGCCTCACAGTTTGGGAAGAAATAGACGGCCTTTTCTTCTGTTGTACTCGAAACGAACACATCCGAAAGGCAACGAAATGAGAATAGAGCCACGGCACCGACAAGTATGAAGCAGGCGGCCAAGACACCTCGAGGCAGCCATTTGGAGATCTGATTAGATCTGTCCACGTGCATATTGCTCTCCGCCCTCCCTCATTCGCATTGGCATGGCCGCCTGAATGTACGAGAGCGAGTCTTTGTAGGTTTCACCCGCCATTCTGTGGCCGGTACTCAGATGGAGGCTCACAAATTGCCGTCACTGTCTATGAAAGAAAAGTACGCTACATGTTAAACTCCGGCACATGGGGCAAAGGAGCCTAGAAGTCCGCCAGCAGTAGCCCCGCCAAGACCTCCAAATCCTCCGCCAATGGCACCACCGATTGCCCCGGAAACGGGCGCCCACCAATCAGGTTCGATTGGGTCCTCACCGCCGCTTTCCCTATAGTCAGCGATTTCATCGCCGATAGACTTAAACAATCCAACAATCCCTGCCGCAAACCCAAGTGCACCTCCGGCAATCGCCCCTTCCACTGCAGTCGTACTCGCAATTAGACCTGCCGCAGTCGCAGTCGCCCCGACTACTCCACCAACTACAAAATTACTGGCCGCATCCTTGCCCCACCAATCGCCACTGCACACGCCGCCCCGAAGATAGTTTCCAACCGCGCCTGCCGCCCCTCCTATGCCAATGACGACTACAACGCCCCGTCCATCTGGATCAACATAAGAAACGGGATTCGCACTGGAATACCAGTAAGGATTGGGGCCCTCGAGACCCTCTGGCTCCCTCGCTGTCCACCTTGCGGCTCGTGGATCGTAGTATCGCGCGAAAGTCGGGTACATCTGGGCACTCGGATCCCAGAGATGACCAGTGTACAGGTGTTCCAGGCTCACCCCTGAGAACCCCATCTCCTGGCCGTATGGCGTGAACGCGTAGACGCCAAGTGTGTCCTTTGTACCGTTTGTAAGGATTCGCGGCGAGCCGTTTGCTTCGCGTACGAAGTAGCTGTAGGTTCCGGTAGCCGGATTCGTGCCGTCCAGCAGCGCTAGATACTTGCCCAGTCCAGGCCCGTGGACATACGACGTGATCAAATCCCCATTCGCGTTCTCGTCGTTGATCCAGTTGTATATCGTCGTCACTCCGCCGCTGGCGCGCTGGCGGCGCATGCCGTCGCCGCCGTATGCGTAGCTGACGTCGCTTTCGCCGGGGATGTCAGTGTCTACGTTCGTGAGCATGCTGCCATAGCCATAGGTGTACACCGCGCTGAAGGTGTCAGTGTCGTTCTCTTCGAGGGCCTTGGTGACCATGCGGCCGAATCCGTCGTAGGTGAAGGTGGTCTCGCCGCCGTAGGGGTCGTACACTTTCGTGAGCTCGTTGGCCTCATTGCACTCGAAGGTGGTGGTGTTGGACAGGCTGCTCGACCAGATGCCGATGTCGTCGAAGGCGTAGTCGGCGTCGGCCATGACCCACGCGGCGAAGCGCACCGACGTGCCCGTGATGTCGGTGTCGGCGTTGTCGATGACCAGTTCGGGCATCTCGCCGCGCGCGGCGCGCCACACCTTCACGCTTGCGCCGTCGGCCACGATGCGCAGGTCGTACCACACGCCTTCGGTGGTCGCGATGCCGCTGTTCGTCTCGAGGTAGGTCCACTGCCCGCCGTAGAGCTGCCGCAGCGAGATGCTCGACGGCGCGATGTCGAGCTGCAGCTGCGCGCTCGACGACTCGCGCCGCACGTCCACGATGCAGCGCCGCGCACTCGACGAGGTGTCGTCGTTCCGGTACGACAGGTGGATCTCCATGTCCGACCCCGTCAGGTACCGGTAGAAGAACTGCGTGGTGCTGTCGACCGTGTTCTCCATCATCCCGTTCGCATACCTCGTGCGACCGAAGGTTTCGACGCCGTCGTATCCGCTGTTGCTGTGCGCGGGTCTCTCTCTAGGCGGAACCCGCGCGAGGAAGACCCAGCAGCTTGCCCTGCACAGTCTCGACTATAGAATCCCGAAGGAAGGAACTCGCACCGAGGATTTCTATGCCGATAAGTTCGCCTTTTTCGTTCAGTTCGGCGGTGACGTTCGGGCTGATCTCGATGCTGCCGCCTTCACGCTCGTCAGTTATCGCCAAATGGAGGATGTCTTCTTCTTGGAAATAGGTCAATTTCGTATCATTCATGGCTGAACCGTCCTGTCTTCAGGCGCCCCAGGATCTGCGGGCGCTCCGTCACATGCGCGGTCACTGGACGCAAGACGCCGGAACAAGACTCGTAGGCAACCAGCACCAAGCGATTCCCGTCCCGCCCGACCGCAACCAGGCGGCCGGTTGCCCGGTCAAGGTACCGCTC
>CALMMH010000580.1 GCA_937868145.1 uncultured Phycisphaerales bacterium | reverse complement strand
TTTTGACCATCGCGTCAACAGGAATTTTGAAAATTTTTCTCAAAAAAGATCGCCGCAGCCGCCTTTGCCGGCGTCCCCTGTCGCCTCGTGACGCCGGGACCACCCCTGTCCCGTTCATCCCCCCGGGATTCCCAACAGGCATTCAGACCGCCGGAGCTGTGGGAATTGCCCATGTCTCCAAACGCCCGCTGAATCCGCAGGATGGAGAACCATGCCCCGTCGCGACATCAGACGCTCGTGGGATCGAGCCCGCCGTGCGACCGTCCTAGATCCACCATGAGTCCCGTCCCCGTTTTCTCCGCCTCGCCTGCAAAACTTCGCAAATTCTCTTGTACCCTCGGACGGTCCACGGTAGACTACCGCCGTTTCGCGATCGGCTTGGCCATCCGCAAGATGATTCCTTTTGACAAGACAGCCGACTCGGCTATAATTGCGGAGGTCAAACGAGAAGCCAATCAGCGGCTTGCAGCAATGGGCGGTCTGTCCCGGCGAATGCGAGCACCGATAACTTCGATGTTTCGGCGGCGTAGCCAAGTGGCCTAAGGCGTTGGTTTGCAAAACCAATATTCCTGGGTTCGAATCCCAGCGCCGCCTTCCCCCCACTCTTGTCTATATTACCCAGATTTCCATTGACTTATCCCCCGAAAAACCGTATCATACGTTCTATTGGGGTGAAGGCGCTGTTTGTACAGCGCGCGGCAGGTGAGAATCGATGGACAATCCGGCCGTTATCGGGCCTTGAATGAAACGGGGATCCCTTCCGCGCCGTGGCGTCGGAACATGCGAAAGCACAACGGGGATTCACCAGGGGATGGCGCAGCTTGGCCTGTCGTCGACAAGGCAGGCAACGGCGCCGAAAGACGATTCTTTGACGTGGAGGATGGGTAATGAGAGCAATCCAAGTGTCCGTGTTGACGAGCTGTCTTTTGCTGTTGGCGGGAGCGGCCCACGCCCAGACCGTGACGATCGAACATACAATGGATTATGACGTCGATGGGTGGATGACCGAGTGCTGGTTTGCCGAGCCCGGGGCCATCCTCGACCATCCCCCGCACTGCCTGGGCTCCAATCAGGACTGGGGCTGGACCCATGACGTCACCGATTCCATTCCCAAAGGCGCCACCGGCATCCAATCGGCGCGCGTGACGATCTACGCCTGGAAGATCGACGTCGAGGACGGTGAGGATGATATGATCTACACCCTGCCCGACGAACCGTCCGGCGTCACCACCAGCCTCGTCAGGAAAACCGGCACCAAGATGGGCTACCTCAAGAGCTACAACGAGGCCCCGGTCGTCGTGCCGTGGAGCAGCACTGGCCAGGTCGTGTCCTATGCGGACTTCTGGTCCGCCACCACGTTCGATCTGCCTACCGAGCTGGTGGAGGCCTTGTGGCTGAACAACCAGATCTATTTCTACATCGATATCGATCAGATCAATGTCGAAGGTTGCCGCGCCACGCTGGAAAGCTCCGTGTTGCAGGTCACCTATTTCGCCCCCGCGCAGGAGGACCCCGAAGATCCGGAAGATCCGGAAGATCCCGAGGACCCCGAGGACCCCACGGACCCGAATGGCACCGATGATCCGAACGGTACGGACGATCCCAATGGCACCGACGATCCGAACGGCACCGTGACGCCCACGTATGTCGAGGTCCATCGTTTCTGGTCGCCTCTGACCTACTCGCACTTCTACACGATCGGCGAGGACGAGGCACAGATGCTGATTGACCAATACGCTTACGCGTGGTCATACGAGGGGATCGCCTATCGCGCGCTGGCGGACAACACCACGAAAGGGTGTACGCCGGTCTACCGCTTCTGGTCGCCGACGCAGGGATACCATTACTTCACGATCGACCAGAAGGAGGCCAACTCGATGATCGCCTCCTCCAATACGTGGTCCTATGAAGGCATAGCCTTCTACGTGTACGCGGCGGGGAATCAACCCGACGACGCCTCTCCGGTGTACTACTTCAAGTCCAGCCTGCTGAATCGCACCTTCTACACGATCGACGAGGACGAAAAGGACATGCTCGTGCAGGACTATTCCTGGATCTGGAAGTACAAAGGGATCGCCTGGTACGCCATGGAACCGTAAGATCCCCAATTCCCTGGAATCCGACCCGAGCCGGTCCGATTCGTTTCAGTTGCCCAAAGGGCGATCGCTGGAACGGGTCGGGCCGGCCGGCATTTTGAAGGCATCGAGAGGATCGGGCCGCGATGGATCGAAGCCCGAAAAATCCTCGACGATCGCGCCGGCGATATCGAGCCGGCTGTGCTAACGCTGCGGCACTCCAGACCGCCGCCGCCATCCGCAAAGCAACCGCTCTCTTCATAGTC
Source organism: uncultured Phycisphaerales bacterium (assembly GCA_937868145.1). GTDB lineage: Bacteria > Planctomycetota > Phycisphaerae > Sedimentisphaerales > Anaerobacaceae > PLanc-01. Next base: position 786 of record CALMMH010000580.1, on the reverse strand, counting down.
CACCCGCTTCTCCATCTCACCGTCGCGGCGTATCGTTTCTCCAATAGTCGGCGTGGTACGCGACGCCGTCCTTGTTCCAAATCTTCGTGACGATGTCGATGTCGCCGTCCCCGTCCACGTCGCCGAGTTGGGCGTCGTGCCAGCCGGGGTTGTCGATCTGGATCACCACCGGCGCAAACGTCGGCTTTCCGCCGCCGGAACCCAGCCAGATCACGCCGCGTTCCTTGAGACCTCGCGGCTTCATCGCGACTTTGCCGCCGGATTCCATGTAGGTGTCCGGGTCCTCCTGCTCGCCCGCAAAGATGTCAAGATTGCCGTCGCCGTCGAGATCCGCGACGCCGAGCGAGTGAAAGGAGCCCGTGCCGGGCACGTCGCCGGGGGCCGTGGGCGGATCGGGGAGCAGGTGCCTCTCCCAGGCGTCTTTGCCCCGGTTCTCCACCCAATAGACATGGGAAAGACCGGTGTCGCAGTCGCAGTACACGATGTCGTTGCGTCCGTCGCCGTTGAGGTCGACGATCCAGGACCGCATGCTGGGCCCATAGGAGGCCTTGTCCACGCCCAGGTACGGCCACTCGTGCCGGGGCCAGGAGCCCTCGCCCTGGCCCGGGTTCTCGAACCAGTACTCCGGGATCACGATGTCCAGGTCGCCGTCCCCGTCCAGGTCGCCGACGCCGCGAAGGGTGACGCCGCCGTGATTGTCCCGGCCGCGTCCCACCTCGGTCCGCTTCATCCCCGCCGCGGGATCGAACCAGGCGCCCTCCTTGCCGTGATAGGTGACGATGTCGA
>CALMMH010000579.1 GCA_937868145.1 uncultured Phycisphaerales bacterium | reverse complement strand
CTGTGTCCGTCAACGTCCAGGTTCCTGAGGTTGTGGTGATGCCGCATCCGGTTCCGCACGTCGAGGCGGTGCCCGCAGTGCCTGCGCCGCCGGTGGACCCGCGGGCCCAGAAAGAGCCGGAAGAGCTTGTGCTGTGCGGCGATCTCCTGGTCAAGTCGCTTCCGGCGGGAACGACCCTCCAGGTCGAGAACGGCGTCGGGAGCGTGGTGATTCGAGGCGGCGACGAACGCGACTGCACGATCCAAGCCGTGGCCAGAATCAGGGGAGTAGGCCGCGAGGAGGCTGAGCGAATCGCCGAGGAGATCGTGGTCCAGGTCACGCCGGTTGACGGCCGCGTCCGGATCGCCGTCCAGATGCCCGAGGGTATGTCCGATGAGCAGCGGAACCGGATCGCCGTCGATCTGCAGATCGTCGCGCCGCGCGACGTCCAGGTGCAGGCGAACCAGAGGATCGGAAACGTCAGCCTGTCCGATCTCCAGGGGAAAGCGACTGCTGATGTGGACGTTGGCGCCATCGACGCCCGGGATCTCCAGGGAGACGTCTCGCTCCGCACGAACGTGGGGAACATCCTCTTCGCCGCTCCCGCGGACCTCTCCGCAAAGATCCAGGCGCAGGCCCAGATCGGTTCGATATCGAGCAACTTGCCTCTTGAGGTCACCGGCGCCGCGGTGATGCACGCCGGCAATGCACAAAACGCCCTAGGCAGCCACGCTACGGGCACGCTGGGCGATGGGAAGAACAAGATCGAGCTGAGGACCAACGTGGGTTCGATCCAGATTCAGCAGAAATCGCCGTCGCAGGATCGCGAGGCGTTTTGAGTCACGATCTTTGGCGGCCGCCAGAGTATTCGAAACGCGGCCGATGACGTGATATCCAACGAAAGAGGCCGGGATCACCTCCCGGCCTCTTTCGTTTTCACCGTAGCATGGCCGTCCCGGCCGTGAGCATCACGGGCATCTTGCCCGTGACACTTCTCCGATTCATGGGCGGGACGCCCATGCTACTCACGGGCAGGATGCCCGTGCTACTTGTCAAAGCAACTCAAGTCCCATTCGTTCAGCCACGGGATTGTGAACGCGCCGTCGGCGCCGATCTTGAGCGGCAGCCAGAGGTAACGGGAGTCGGGAAGCCGCCGCGGGTTCCAGCGGTCGGCCATGAAGACAAAGCAGCCGGGTTTGCCCGCGACCGGCAACACGCACGTGCTCTGCGAGCGGAACGTCAGCTCCGACTCGGGACCCGTGCAGGGGTTACCCTTGGATTCCCACGGACCCAGGAGATGATCCGCAACGGCATAGTCCGCCGCGTTGGGGTTCCAGCCGGTGCAACCCGAGGTGACCATGTAGTAACGGCCGCCGTGCTTGAATGGAGCGGGAGCTTCCCGCATCTTGCGCACGAGGACGCGGGCCCAGGTCTTGTCCTGCACCATCGGCATCTCGGGGCCTGTGTACTCCTCGTTGAGCCGGACGATGTACAGCGTCCAATTGCCCTCGGATGCGTAGAGCGCATAGGCCTTGCCGTCGTCGTCCACGAACAGGTTCATATCGCGGTAGGTGCCGCCGAATTCCTTTTGGCGGTCGGCGTCGTTCTCCGGGTATCCGAAGTCGAACTGCACGGGCCGCATGTGCTGGACGAAGGTGAAGGGTCCCGCCGGCTGGTCGGCGATCGCGATTCCCGCCTGGGCGAAGTGGTAGCCCTGCTGTTCGAGGTGCATCCACATGACGTACTTGCCGGTCCTGGCGTTGAAGACCGCCTTGGGCCGTTCGATGAAGGTATTGCCGCGGATGTCCTCGGGCAGGTCATCGCGTTGGAACGCGACGCCTTCGCGTTTCCAGTTGTACAGATCGGTCGAGCTGTAGCAGGACACGTCGGTCCGGCTGCGGACCGTGCGGTCCTCGCCGTACCAGTAGTAGCTGTCGCCTCGAACGATGACCGCGCCGCCGTGGGCCTGGATCGGATTGCCGGTGGTGTCCGGCCAGACTTCCCCTGGCGTGAATTTGCCGAGCTTCGCTTGCTCCTGGGCTCCGAGAGATTGACACAGGATTGCCGCAATCGCCACCGAGATAAATGCTCTCACGTTCTTACCCTTCCAATGAATGACTCAGTGCGAGGGATTCTACCCTCTTGAACGGCCCCAGGCAAGCCGACACGCGGCGCCCGCCCATTCAGGCTCGGGAATTGGATACGAATTCCAGGTGGCATCGTCAAGGGTTCAGCCCTTGGCGATGGCTCTTTCGAGTGTGTGCAAGACCATCGCCAAGCTTCGCTTGACGATGCCACCCGGACAGGAAAACCTCAGATCTATATACGAAAGGCCGCGCCCGAGTTGTTATATATACGACAGTCGATTGTTCTATGAGAGCGGCCGTTCGATGCTGGAAGACAAGTTGCTCATACTGAGGTTCAACCGCGGCGACAGGAGCGTCCTTCACCGCATCTACGACAAGTACAAAGACGACCTGGTGACTCTGGCCGCGGCGCTGTTGATGGATGTCCGCCTGGCGGAGGACGTCGTGCACGACATCTTCCTCTCGTTCCTGGGCTCGGCGGGCGGATTTCGGCTGACCGGCAGCCTCAAGGGTTACCTGGCGACTTGCGTCGCCAACCGGGCGCGGAATGTCAACAAGGCCGGCCGGCGTCGGCAGGGGACCGATCTGGACGATGTGCCGGAGGCGCCCTGTCGTGAGCCATCGCCTGAGCAGGCGGCCATCTTTGCCGAGCAGCTTGGCCGGCTCAACGTCGGGCTGCTGCAACTGCCCTACGAGCAGCGTGAAGTCCTGCTCCTGCGGTCGTACAGCGGGATGCGGTTCGCCGCGATCGCCAAGGTCCAGGGCGTTTCCATCAATACCGTGCAAGGGCGGTACCGGTACGCCATAGAGAAACTGCGAGCCCTGCTCGACAGCGAGGCAAACTCATGAAACCAGAGAATCGAATCGACAAATGCATCCGAGACCTTCATCTGAAGGCCGGCGAAGACCTCGACAGGCGTGTTCACGCCGGGATTGACAAATCGCTGGCCGACGAACAGACAATCACGCCTTTGGCGATGAGGAGAACGATCATGACCAGTTCCATTACGAAGTTGGCTGCGGCGGCCGCGGTGGTTCTCGCGGGTCTGCTCGGCCTGAACGTCATCAACAGTCCCGGCGGCGGCGTCGTCTGGGCCCAGATCCCCAGCCATATCGAGGCAATCGACACCTTCATGTTCCGCCTGACCATCGGCGTTCGCGGGCTGGAAGATGCAAACGTCGCCGGCGAGCAGGGGGGCCAGTGGACCTTCTATCTCTCGGAAGAGTACGGATTCCGAATGGACATCCGCGGCGGCGACACGCTCATCTCCTGGTACGTCCCGCCGGAACAGGACACGCTGACCATGGTGATCCCTGCGGAGAAGAAGTGGTCCCAAACGCCTCTGCCGCCGGAGGAGCAGGGCAAGATGCCCGAAGAATACGAAGACCCGGCCGACTACCTCACGAAGTTCCTCGCTCGTCCGACCCAAGAACTGGGTCGCTCGGTCATCGACGGCGTTGAGGTCGAGGGCGTCGAGGTGACGGACCCGCCGACGCGTGGAAAGAAACTGGAGAACGGCGTCGGCAGATTGTGGGTGGACGTCCAGACGGAATTGCCGGTGCGAATCGAGATCGAAGGCACAGCCGACGGCGCCGCGGTGCAGTGGCTCATGGAGTTCAAGTGGTCCGAGGCGGTGGACCCGGCGGCGTTCGAGCCCAACATTCCGAGCGACTACACGCCGCTGATGCCGTAATCGAGCGGTACGCGGAGGAAGATGTCTGCCACAGAGGTCACAGAGCACACAGAGAAAGACAGAAGAACCATGGCTATAAGCCCCAACTGCCTCTGTGATCTCTGTGGCTTACTCTCTTACCTCTCTCAGCATGTCTCGCCGGCGGAGACGGGAGTCCTGCCGTGGAACAGGATCGAGCGGTGCTTGAGGATGTACAGGATCAGATCGGCCCGGCTGATGATGCCGACGAGCCGGCCGCGATCGAGCACCGGAACCCGCCGGAAGTCGTTGTTCGCCAGGCACTCGCACACATCGAACAGATCGTCGTCGACGTTGAAACTGACAACGTCGGGAGTCATCACGTCGCGGACCAGCCAGGCGCGAGACGGAGCGCTGTCGAGCAGCCTGAGCACATCCTTCTCCGACAGGATGCCCAGCAGCCGCATGGAGTCGTCGACGACCGGCAGACCCGTGATCTTGTGGGCCACGAGAGTCTCCGCCGCTTCGAGAATGGGGGAGCCGAGCGTGGTAGTCAGCAGGCCGATTGTCATGGCGTCCTGGACGAGCGGACCCCTGGGACGCAGACTTGATGGTCTGTTGGATGCTCGGGGGTCGAAGTCGCTCATGCGGGCGCGGATCAGATCGGTCCGGCTGATGATGCCCGTCAATCGACCTTCCCGCACGATGGGGACGCGGCGGTACGACTGCCGCACCAGGCAGGTCCAGATCTTGCCGATGTCGTCCTCCTCGTCGAAGGTGACCACGTCCCGGGTCATGTACTTCTCAACGGCGCCCGGCACATGCTCCTCGCGAAAGATCAACTGCAGGATGTCCCTTTCCGTGATGATGCCGACCAGGGTCGATCCGTCCGTCACAGGGAGTCCGCTGATGTGGTGTTCTGCGAGGATCGCGATGGCGTCGTAGATCGAGCTGTCTTTCTCGACCGTTCGCACGCCGAGCTGCATCAGATCGCGGGCCTTCTCCATCATCCACAAAATCCTTTCCACCTGGTTCCACTTTTAGCCGGCAGGCGCATACCCGATGAGAGGACGTCGTCAGACCGGCCATCGCTGCTGGGGTATCGACGATTCTCTCGGTTCGGATGAGTCCGATGTCGTGAATAAGGTGGACAGGATCCGGAGTCGACAAGGCGAAAGACCGCTCTTCTTCGGTTGAGCAGGACCGATGTCTCTGCCTCAAAAAAAAGGTTATCCAGGCGGGACCGGCGGGCGTCTTCGTATTATCGGGCAATCGGCCTGGAGTTTCCTTCGGAGCTGCGGTATTTCCATTGGAGAGGGATAAGGTAAACTCGGCGTTGCCAGCGTCATACAGATGACGGTCGATTGTTGAACGACATGCCGGCAGGTTCACGATGCTCGACGACAGAAGACTCTTATGGCGGTTGAAACGCGGCGACAGAGACGCTCTGCGACTGATCTACAAGCGGCACGAGGGCGATCTGCTGACGCTGGCGGCCAACCTACTCCGCGACCCGGCCGCGGCCCAGGACGTGGTCCAGGATGTCTTTCTCGGTCTGGTGCGCTCG
>CALMMH010000578.1 GCA_937868145.1 uncultured Phycisphaerales bacterium | reverse complement strand
AGCAGGTGCTCACCTGGACCGACCCCAAGAACCGTACACTCAAGGGCTACATCGGCCTGCAGAACTACAACGACGGCAAGATCGTGCGGCACCGGAAACTCCGGATCAAGCCGCTGCCATGACGTGCAAACAGGAAATCAGTGCCATCTCATTGACGGAGAATAATCATGCGAGAGACAGTGACAGCGATTGTGAAGAGTCAGAAGTTCCTGATGGATGAATCGAGCCGGGTCGGTCGGCTGGGGCGCCGGGGTTTCCTCAAAGGCACGTTGGCGGCCGGGTCGGCCTTGACCGCAGTGCCGGCGTGGCTGGCCGCCGCGGAGTCGCAGGTTCCCGCCGGCAGGAAACTGCGCGTCGGGCACATCGGCTGCGGCAGCGTGTCGCATGCCTATCTGCCCAGCATGGCCGAGGCCGAGTTCATCGAGCTGGTCAGCGTCTGCGACATCATTCCGGAGCGGGCGCAGAGCGCAGCCCAGGAGCACAAGATCCCCCATGTATTTCCCAACATCGATGCGATGCTGGGCGGACCGAAGTTCGACCTGCTGGTCAACACGACCTCCATGCCCTCGCACTATCCCGTGAACAAGAAGGCCCTGGAGGCCGGCTGCAACGTCTGGAGCGAAAAGCCCATGGCCCTGGAGGTCAAGGACGCCCACGAGTTGCTTGACCTGGCAAAGAAAAAGGGTGTGCAGATCTGGGCGGCTCCGACCTGCGTCGTGAGCCCGCAATTCCGCTACATGTCCGACATGATTCAAGGCGGCAAGATCGGCCGGGTCACGGCCGGCCACGGCACCTACGGCCACGGCGGGCCGACTTGGTCGGCGTGGTTCTATGAGAAAGGCGGCGGCAGCCTCTACGATCTGGGCGTCTACAACGTCACAACCCTGACTGGCCTGCTCGGGCCGGTGAAAGAGGTCGTGGGCATGACCGCCGTGATGAACAAAACTCGCAAGGTGGAGGACAAAGGCGAAGTGACCGTCACCGCCGACGAGAACACGATGCTCGTCATGCACCACGGCAACGGCGTCTTCTCTCACGTGCAGACGGGCTTCGTGTATTTCGAGCCGGAAGCCCCGAGCCGTGAACGAAAAGTCTATACGATCGATATCACCGGCACGGACGGCTCGCTGCACGTGCAGGGCTGGGATTGGTCGCCGGCGGCCGTGGACGTGGCGACCCGCGGTCATGCGATCCTGCAGCCGCAATGCCGCGAGAAATGGCCCTACGAGTGGGTGGGCGGGGCCCGCTACGTGGCGAGCTGCCTTCTCAGCGGCCAAAAGAGCCTGATCACGGCCGAGCACGGCCTGCATGTACTGGAGGTCATGAACGCCTGTCATGAGTCGCAGGCGACCGGCCGTCGGATCGCCGTTGAATCTGCGTTCAAGTGGCCGATCTTCGGATAACCAGAAAGCGTGGAACAGCGACCAACGGATTGCGGTGGAGATCTGTTGTCTGCCGCTGGATCAGGTCGCCGGTGCCGGATCTATGATAGGGAACGATATGAAGAATGAATGGGCCAGGCTCATCTCACGTGAAATGGTGGGGACTTGCTCGTTTGCCGGGCTGGTCGTCGCTTTGCTGACATGTGTTGGTGTCGCGGAGGACGCCGTGCTCCAAGGGGCCAGTGAATCGAGTCCGTCACGAGCACACTATTTCTCCTGGATCAACAATGGCTGGGAAGGCTCGACTGAGGCCCAGACGCTCATCAACCTCGACTTCTTCCAGTGGCTTCATGATGAGTACGGTATGCAGCTCGACTGCTACGCCCTGGATGCGGGGAACCTGGATTCGCAGGGCAGCTATCGATCTGCGGACAGCAAGGAGTTCAAGAAGCAGTTCCCTGGTGGATTCACGGCCATCGCGGCCAAAGCCAAAGCGGTTGGCTGTCGGCTTGGGATGTGGGCGGGCCCGGACGGCTTCGGAGAAACGCCTGAACAGGAGCGGCAACGCATCGAGATGATCGTCAGTCTGTGCCGGGATGACCAGTTTGCGCTGCTGAAGCTCGATGCGTGCGCAAGCAACCTGCGGCCCGAGAAACAGGACGCCTTTATTGCCCTGATGAAAGCGTGTCGGCAGTACCAGCCCGATCTCATCGTGCTGAATCATCGGATCGACCTTGGCAAAGCCGCGCCCTATGTGACGATGTTCCTGTTCGAGGGCGCTGAGACCTATATTGACGTCCACATGAGCAACGAGGCTCTGCCTGGCAAGACGGCCACGCACAATCGGGCCGGGGCGTTGGCTCGAAAGTCCGTGCCAGGACTCAAACGGCTGACCGAGGACCACGGAGTCTGTCTTTCCTCCTGCCTCGATTATTGGGACGACGATCTGGTTCTCCAGTCGTTCAATCGGTGTCTGATCCTGGCCCCGGAGATATACGGCAACCCCTGGCTCTTGCGTGATGACGAGTTCCCTCGTCTGGCCCGCATCTACAATCTCCACCGGCGATACCGTGACATTCTGGTGAACGGCATGGCCCTGCCGGAACAGGACTATGGGCCCTATGCCGTCTCTCGCGGGGACGATCACACCCGTTTCCTGGCCTTGCGCAATCTCACATGGCTTCCCGTCAAGTACAAGATAGCCCTCGATTCCACGATTGGGCTGAGCGGAGCAGGTCCCGTCGAAGTACGTCAATTCCACCCCACAGAGAGAATTCTCGGCCGGTTCGATTTCGCGGCTCAGGTCGACGTGGAAGTCCTTCCCTTTCGTGCCTGCCTGATCATGGCAACCACCGCACCGACGATTGAGCTGGGTGT
>CALMMH010000577.1 GCA_937868145.1 uncultured Phycisphaerales bacterium | reverse complement strand
GGGCAACCCCGCGGATTGGCCCGCCGGCGCCGAGCCGCGCAGCATGTGCGCCTGGCTCAAGACCGAGGACCTCACCGCCACGTGGCACTTCGCCATCGCCTATGGCTCCCCGAACACGAATCAGGCCATGTTCATCGGCCTCAACGGCACCGGCCTCTATGGCGGCGGCTACGGCAACGACATCTCCCTGGCGAATTTCTGGGAGGTCGGAGTCTGGCATCACGTCGCGCTGACCTACGACGGCACGACCGCCCGGCTGTACGCCGACGGCATCGAGGTCGCCTCGGCCGCCAAGGCCTGGAGCCTGGTTCGCAGCCTGGCCCGCATCGGCCAGCAGGTCAACGAGGCGAACGAGTACTGGAATGGCTCGGTCGACGACGTGCGGATCTACAGCCAGACCCTGTCGCCGGAAGAGGTGGCCGCCCTGTCCGGGCAAACCACGCCGAGGAACAAGCCGTTCTAAGTCTGGAACCGGTCTTTGCACCGATCCGCAGTACAGTGTCACAATCGCAAGGGGCTGGGAGTCATGCTCTCAGCCCCTTCTTCATTTTCAAACATTTCGTCGGATCGGATCGTCTACTGCCCAATGTAATTCAGGGCCTTGACGACCGGCGTGTTGGAGATCTTGATCAAGCCGCTGAAGGGGCCGTCAAACTCCATGACGAGAAACAGCGACGTGGACACCGACAACGCCGCGACGAGCAATGCGGCAACGACCGTGGCGTTTCTCGGCGCGAACAGGCCGAAACTGAGGAACAGAATCGTGAGCCAGAAGATCACAACGGTCAGGAGAACCGTGGAGACCGAGCTGTTCGCCTGTTCGTACAACAGCCACTGCGTCTGACTGAGATCGACCGCGACGTCCAGGATCTTCCACTTGGACAGGGACGCCACATCGTCCGGCCAGGACAGCTTTTGAATGGCGCTGTAGATCGCGCCGCCGCGCGACGCGTCAGGACTCGGCGAGATGGGCGAGCCCCCCTTCTGGGGCCACATGCGGGCGAGCGATGCCTCGACCGCGCTGCGAAGTCCCGCTCGGACCTCCGTGGTGTCGGCGCCGTAGGTCGCGAGCAGGCGGTCGAGCACGACCGCTTTAGCCGCCATCGCGGTCACGCAAGCCTTCTGATTGTCGTACAGTCCCTTGGCCGACGCGACGAGCAGGCCGAGCACGAGGGCCGTCATCGTCGCGACCAATCCCATGGTCAGCCGCACCACGTCTTTCGTGTCGCCGCACAGAAGGTGCTTCGGAAGGATCGCGTTCAGGCCCATCCCCAGCAGCGAAGCGCCTAAGACACACGCAAACACCAGCAATCCCAGAGCAATGGAACTCATGACTCCTCTTTCCTGTCGAACGGTCAGGCCCCCAGCGGCGGGCTCACGGGAGAAATCAGCACTTCAAACGGTTTGCCCCGACGAATCCTTCGGATGGTGAACTCCAGAGGCTCGACGCGAAGCCTCTGGTCGACGGCGAACGTTTCCCCGAGCCGGGCCGCCATCCATGTCGAGAGCGTGCCTTCGGACGCAATCGCAGGCATTCCCAGCCGTTCGGCAAGCTCGGACATCGGCACGCCCCCGCCGACGATCCACACGCCCTTGGGCAGGCTGTGGCACATCTTGGGCAGCCGGTCGAACTCGTCCTGCAAGTCTCCCAGCAGCACTTCCACCACGTCCTCGAGCGTGATCAGGCCCGCGGTCCGGCCCTGGGCGTCCCGCACGATGGCCATGTGTTCGTGCTCGTTGACGAAGGCGTGCAGGACCTGATGACAAGGCATATCGTGCGGCACGAAGCGAACGGGACGAATCACGCCGTGAAGAGTCGGCTCCGCCGGGTTCGTCCGCACGCGATAAACCAACTCTTTGAAATTGATGTAGCCCTGGACGTTGTCCCGGTTGCCTTTCTCGACGACCGGGAATCGCGTGTGCGGGTCCAGGTGAGCGGTGATGATCGCCTGCGGAAGGGTCTGATCGCTCGACAGGAACGTGATCTGCTCGACCGGCACCATGATGTCCGCCGCAGTCTGCTTGGACAGGTAGGCCGCCTGCGTGATGATGTTTTCCTGTTGCGGCGTGATCTGATGAGCGAGCCGGGCGTGTCCGGCCAAGGCCACCACCTCGTCGAGGGACAGGGACGTTTCGCCCTTGCGGGAACGCGACTCGAAGGGCCGGTTCAGGAACCGCAGCACGCGGATAACCGGCGCCAGGATCCGAACGAGAGCCGACAGCGGAAGGGCCATCCAGGCGCAGATGGCTCTGTTGAACCGCACGCCGACCGACTTGGGCAGGATCTCCGTGTATTGCAGCATGAAGAAGGTGAACAAGGCCGAGAACAAGGCGATCGCTTTGCTCCCGAAAATCAGGGCGAACTGCGCCCCTGCGACCGTGGCGCCGATCGTGTGGGCCGCGGTGTTCAGAGCGAGAATCACCGTGATCGGCCGGTCCAGATCGTCCTTCAGGCGGCCCATCGCGGAACCGACTCGCGGCTTCTCGCGTTTGAGTCGGGCAAGCTGTCCCGGCGTGAGACTCAGCAGCGCCGCCTCCATCAGGGAACAGAAGAAAGACACTCCAAACGCCAGGACAATTCCTGCAATCAGTATTGCGACACTGCCTTGCGGCCCTATTCCACCATCATTCATCTTCACCTCGACAAGGTCCGCGGCTTTTTCCACCGAGGCAGGCGCCATTGGCGACGGAGACTCTGAACCCGACAAGGGAAATCATAGCATGAGACATTCCATGAATCAATCCGATCGGCCGTGAGGCCCGGAGGATATCGTTGAACGACGAGGAATTCGAGGATAGCATGGCGTAGCAGCCCCCTGGAGGCTGGCGGGAACCAGCATTCATTGGCAGGATCGAACGATGAACGTGCGACCTGAAAGGATGTCCTCCATGAGAATCACAAGTTGCTTTCTGATGCTCCTGTTCGTTTGCACCGCCCACGCGCAGATTGCAGACTCGCCCAATGACAGCGTTGCAGGCATCCCGGTCAACTACACCGAGGCGAAGGTGGGGCCGTACGCGCTGCCGGACGTGCTGACGCTCGCCGACGGGCGATCGGTGCGCGACGCGGTCACCTGGTTCGAGGTGCGGCGGCCGGAGATCGTCAGGCTGTTCGAGGAGAACCAGTATGGCCGCAGCCCGGATCGTCCGGCGGACATGAGCTTCGAAGTGTTCGACAAGGCGACGCCGGCGTTCGACGGCAAGGCGATCCGAAGACAGGTGACGATCACCTTCTCAAAGGACAAGGCCGGTCCGCAGATGGACCTGCTGATCTATCTGCCTGCGGGCGCGGGCAAACCCGTGCCGTTGCTGCTGAACCTGGGTTTCAGCGCCAACAACACGTCGGTGAACGATCCGAACGTGAAAGTCGGCACGATGTGGGATCACAAGCAAAAGCGCAGAGTGCCCGCCACGAGAGGCTTTGGCTGGCTGAGCGTGCTGCCGGCGCTGGAGAAGGGCTTCGGCGTCGCCACCTTCAACTACAGCGACGTCGATCCCGATGCGCCCGGTGCGATCCTTCACGGCGTGCGGAAGCTGTACCTGAAAGAGGGCCGGACGGAACCTGAGCCGGACGAGTGGGGTTCCATCGCGGCCTGGGCTTGGGGCATAAGCCGTAGCGTGGATTACTTCGAGACGGACAAGGACGTCGACGCCAGGCGAATCGCTGTCACCGGCGTGTCCCGGCTCGGCAAGACCGTGCTGTGGGCGGGCGCTCGCGACACGCGTATCGCGATGGTGATCGCCAGTTGCTCGGGCGAGGGCGGCGCGGCGGTGAGTCGACGCAACTACGGCGAGACGATCGGGCATCTGACGGCGCCGACGCGATATGCGTATCAGTTCTGCGCCAATTACGGCAAGTGGGCGAACAACGTCGAGGCGTTCCCCGTCGACGCCCACATGCTCCTGTCGCTGATCGCGCCGCGCCCGGTGCTGTTGCTGACAGGCAACAAGGACAAGTGGTCGGACCCGTATGGCGAGTTCCTGGCCGCCGTCGCCGCCGGGCCGGTCTACGAGATGCTCGACAGAAAAGGACTGCGCACCGACAGGATGCCCGCCGCGGGAGAGCCCATCCTTCACACGATCGGCTTCTACAT
>CALMMH010000576.1 GCA_937868145.1 uncultured Phycisphaerales bacterium | reverse complement strand
CCACCGCACTGGCGGCCATGGCGATGATGAAAGTCAATCCGCACGCGGATACGGTGCACAAGGCTTTGACCTGGCTCTCCGAGCAGAAGGACCGTTATGGCACCTGGCGATCCACGCAGGCCACCGTTCTGGCGATGAAGGCCCTCATCAATGGCACCAGGCGAACCGACGCCGGAGAGAGACCGACGAAGATCGAAGCGACGGTGAACGATCAGCCGACCGGTTCGCTGGAAATCGATGCAAAGACACGCGACATTCTCCAGGTGCTTGACTTGACCGCCGGACTCAAACCCGGAATGAATCGCATCCGTTTGACGGCAGACCAGGGCATTGAACTGCCCTACCGGCTCGTGGGGACGTACTGGACGCCGCAGACAGCGCCCCAGGACGCCGCAGCCGACGGACTCGACATGGCGATTCGCTATGACAAGGACCATCTTGGCCTCAAGGACTCTGTCGCCTGCAGTGTTGAGGTCGTCAACAAGGCCTCCAGACCTCTGAACATGGTGGTCGTTGAAGTGAGCTTGCCGCCGGGATTCGCCATCGATTCCTCTGCGTTTGACCGATTGGTCGGGTCCGGGGCCTTCGCAAGATATGAGCTGGCGGCCGATCGGGTGATTCTGTATGCCAGGAGTATGGTGGCGCACGAGAGACTTCGGTTCGATTACCGACTGACTCCTCTGCGTCCGATGCGCGTGCGTGTCCCGCCTTCGTGCGTGTACGAGTACTATCAGCCGGACAACAAGGCCCGAACCGAGGCGTTCGAGCTGATTGCCCAGTGAGCCCTTGAGCGGATCGCTATGGAAGAGGAGTCACCGCAGGAGCGTCCAGCACGTCCAGCGTGCGGAAAGCGCCGACGATCCGCATCTCGGCCTTGACGATGCCCTCTTGCTTTCCAAAGGAGTAGGAAAAAGGCCAGGTCTCGCCCGGCGCGATGTTCTTGTAGGAGGCGGGACAGAAGTGTCCCACGGCGACGACCCTGCCATCGGCGTCGCGAAGCGTGGCCTGGAGTTCCACGCCACGGGCGACGGATCCTACGTTCCGGACCTCGCCGATGACGGAAACCCCGCCGAAACCATCCTGGATGGCTCGGAAGTAAAGCAAAGCGAACCCGTCCTGCTGGAGCGAAGTTCCTGTCCGCCCTTGAGGACCGACGGCCTTCTTGGCCTGCGACGAACTAGCACAGCCAAGCACCGAAATCGATAAGCCCGCCAAAAATGCAATTGTCAGAGTTCTGAGCATGGCCCTACTCGATTCTTAACTTGTCCAACAAGGTTTCAACACTCGATTCGGTATCTGTTGCCTGACTCCCCACGTACCCGCCCCACTTTCCAACAGCCTCCATCTATCCTATATTATCAGTTTTTAATCCTTGTCTGTCAAGGGCTTATTGCATTTTTGGTCGTGTTTCCAGGAAGCGGGGCCTCGGGCATACCGTGGATTAGGGGCGACAGCAATACATGCCCGATAATGCCCATATTTATTTCGCCTTGAATTCGATCGTCACAATAGAAAACCCTTGATCCGGAAGCCATTCCGATGTAAAATATCATAGAGTCGGGTTAGATCTGAATGAGAAAATCCGCAATTCTTACGGAACACTTTGGCCTTGTGACGGTTCTTATACCGGGAACAGCCGGAAAACGAATCGACACTGGACGGCTAATGCATATTGGCAGACACCTGGTTGCATAGGAGGAACATCAATCATGAGGTCGAAGAGAGGTTTCACACTAATCGAATTGCTCGTGGTTATCGCAGTGATCGCCATTCTGATGGCGATCCTGATGCCGGCGCTCCAAAGGGCGAGGGAGCAGGGCCAACGCGCGGTCTGCCTGAACACACTCAAACAACTGACGCTCGCCTGGACGATCTACGCCGACGAGAATGACGGCAAAATCGTCAATGGCTCGACCGGTTTCAGCAACGATGGGACTCACCCCAAGGAGATTGCTTGGGCCGGCAAATGCTGGGACCAGTACAGCGTGCAGGGAGGTGCGCGTTTGAGCCGCCAAACGCAGACCGACGCCATTGAGTCCGGAGCCTTCTGGCAAGGCAAGTACATTAACGAGCTCGGCGCCTTCGCCTGCCCGACCGGCATCAAGGATGAGATGCTGACCTACAACCCCTTCGACGGCGTCAACGGTCTGCCTCGCGACGGGACCTACAGCGGCATCGTGGGCAAGAAGTTCAACGGCAAGATGCTCTGGATCAAAAAGGCGGGCGAGATTTACCAGCCCTCGGGCCGGCTCGTGTTCATCGATGAAGGCTGGGCCACTCCCGACAGCTTCGCCACGCACTGGCAGAGCACCTGGACTTGGTGGGATCAACCGGTGGTCCGCCACGGCGACGGCACCAACGTCTCCTTCGCCGACGGCCGCGTCGAGTACCGCAAGTGGAAGGGTCTGACCACCATCAAATGGGGCCGCGACCACGTCGGCTGGATGGCCGGCGGTTGCGCTCCTGTAAGCGACGAGGACTGGGACGACTACCGTTTCATCCACAACGGCTGCTGGGGCCAAACGCATCCCAGCTTCCCCAGGCCGTGATTCGCGGTCTCTCCGCAAAACGGAATTCACTTTGCACAACAAGTTCCCATCAGAGCACGCCTCGGGTGGGAACTTTCTTTTTGAGCGTTTCTTTTCGTCCTTGGAAAAAAAGTCTCACCTCCAAGGACGCGGTTGATCGGGGTTAAGCCAGGCAACCTGTTGCTGCTGTGGAAAGAAATCGGGCCTTTGCGCCTGTCAGACACGGCAGGCTGAATCAAGCAAGGAAACGAGTCCTGGGCCGTCACGTTTCTCTGTGGTGAACCTTCCTCCGAAAGCCCGGCGGCTCTCAAAAAAAACGTTCAAGAAATGCGGGAGGACCTGCCGATGCTTTCTGGTGGACAAGTGAATAGGGTGGCTCGAAGCTGAGGCCAGCAAGGTCGACTCAGCCTGGACTTGGGGATGTCCGTCGGCGCCGTACACTTCATGCCGGATCGTAATCGGACATACCCTGAGAGGCGGCTGAAATGCTAAAGAAAGAGCCACTGACAATTTGGGTGGGGCCCCCAAATGCATTCCGTCGCGTTTGGGGACCCGGTCGTGCCCCTGTGAAGTAGCAGGCGAGTATTACGACTAGGGATTAGAAGACACCAGATACTCTCGCACTGCCGTCGCAGGGGCTTTTTCTTTGTACGTTTTTCCTGACGCATGTCAGGCCCTTTTCGGCATGCTCATTCTCCCGGACAAGAATCCTCATGCACTGGCGGTCTTCGTCCCGTCAAGGTCATCCTGGAGAATCGCCAGATAGTCGCCGGCGTAGTGTCGTCGGTCCCACCAGATGTTGCCCTCGATGATCCTGACCCCATCGTCCGTGACGCCCACGTCCCATCCGACGGATCGAACCGGGAGGAATACGTTCGCCGCCCGACGGACCCACTCGCAGGCTTCGTCCCAGCACGGGACCGGAAGCCCGATCAACTCCCGAT
>CALMMH010000575.1 GCA_937868145.1 uncultured Phycisphaerales bacterium | reverse complement strand
CAAAATGCCCATCCGCGACTGCCACCGCAACGGCGTGGACATCGTCCACGGCGGGGCCATCTTCACCCTGGCGGACCTGGCCTTCGCGGCCGCCTCCAACTCCTACGGTACCGTCGCGGTGGCGATCAACGCCAGCATCTGGTTCGTCAAGGCGGCCAAGGAAGGCACGCTTTACGCCGAGGCCCGGGAGGTCTCCCGCAACCCCAAGCTGGCCGTCTACGCGATCGAAGTCACCGACGACGCCGGCGAGCTGGTCGCCAAGTTCGAGGGAATGGTTTACCGAAAGAAGGATCCCATCACGCCGCAAGGGTAAAACTCGAAATTCGAATTTCGAAACTCGAAACAAATCCAAAGGACCCAAACTCAAATGACAGAAACGCTGTCGCCTGCCGGACGGTCCATTTTGAATTTTGAATTTCGGGCATTCGTGCTTGTTTCGGATTTCGAACTTCGTGCTTCGGATTTCGGTACCAAGTCCAATGACTGACCGCAGACGTTACACCCGAATCCAACGCGCCCTCCTGCAGTGGTATGCCGCCAACGCTCGTGACCTGCCCTGGCGCAGGACTCGCGATCCCTACGCGATCTGGCTCTCCGAGATCATGCTCCAGCAGACGCGAGTCCCCACCGCCATCCCCTACTACGAGCGATTCCTCAAACGATTTTCCACGGCGGCCCACCTGGCCCGCGCCCGGCTGGACACGATCCTGAAACTCTGGGAGGGCCTTGGCTACTACTCCCGAGCGAGAAACCTGCACCAGGCCGCCAAGGAAATCGTCTCGCGATGTCACGGCCGGCTCCCCCAAACAAAGGACGAACTGCTCACCCTACCAGGCATCGGCCGCTACACGGCCGGCGCGATCGCCAGCATCGCCTTCGGCGAGCGAACCCCGCTGGTGGACGGCAACGTCGAGCGGGTCCTGTGCCGGGTCTTTCGCATCCACGGCAACCCGAAGAACGCCGCGATCAAAGAGAGATTGTGGAAGCTCGCGGAGGACCTGCTGCCTGAGCACGAGGTCGGCCATTTCAACCAGTCGCTGATGGAATTGGGCTCCGAGATCTGCACGCCGCGAAACCCACGCTGCGACGAATGCCCGCTGGCGAACCTCTGCGAAGCCAACCACCACAACGAACAAGACATCCTGCCGACGCGAACCGCCAAGAAGCCCCTGCCCAGTCACGTCGTCGTGGTGGGCGTAATCTATCGAGCCGGCCGCATCCTGATCGATAAGCGCAAGCCCAAAGGCCTTCTCGGCGGCCTCTGGGAATTTCCCGGCGGCAAAGTCCAGCCGGGCGAGTCACTCGAATCCGCCCTGCATCGCGAAATCCGAGAGGAACTCGACATCGAAATCGAAGTCGGCTCCGAGATCGCGGTCGTCGACCACACCTACACGCACTTCCACGTCGAAATCCACGCCTTCGAGTGCAAACACCTCAAAGGCGAACCCCGCCCCCTCGCCTGCGCCGCCCTCAAATGGGTCCGCCCGAGTGACCTCCCCCGCCACGCCTTCCCCGCCGCGAACAAGAAGATCATCGAAATCCTCCGGGTCCGTCGCCGCCATTGAAGACCGAAAAACGGTATCTCCTGCAGTGACACAGGGACGCTGGGAATGACAGAGAGAAGGTGAGAACGTAGGAAGGGAAGAAGGTGAGATCCGCACAAGGCTCGTTATTCCATGTTCCGAGCCCCCTACTTTCCACCCCCTGCGTCCCTGCGTAAACCCATCTTGATTGCGGCTGTTCTCCCCGCTTCGTATTACTACCTGTCAGGATCTTGTTTTCTTATGCAGATTTCTCATGCGGGTCTTGTCCCGGTTCACCTGCGACTGCATCCACTCCTGCAACGTCTGCTCAGCAAACTGCTCGCTCCAGGTCTTCCCGTCATCGGCAGACCGCCGGTAGTAGTTACGCCCGTAGTACGGCGTCTCGCCGCCGGGCCGGGCGACCAGCGCTGAGATCCAATGGCCCCTGGGGAATCGGGAGAGAACACGCCTCCGTCCATACTCAAGCGGTATGACGTCCCCGGGACTCCCTGCATACGCGGGCCCCGCTTCTTTTCTATCGGCGCGTTGACCCGCCTCGTCGCCGCCCCGCCGCCTTCCGCGGCTTGCCCGCCGTCCTCCGGATTTCATCCGGGAAGTTCAGATACGCAAACTCGCCTTCCAATTCGTACGCCTTGCGGTCGCGAGCCTTGGCCGCCTCGACGTCGTCTTCGAACAGCCCCAGGTTGTAGAGCTCGCCCTCGTGCTTGATCATCGCCTGCCACTTGTCGCCGTGCGGGTAGACGCCCTTGAACCGCGACCTCTTCCCTCGCGGCGGCTTGTTGTACTGATTTTGCTGGGGCGTGCAGTTGCGGATGTTGTCCCGCCGGTTATTGAGGCCGTTGCGGTCCTTGTGGTCCACGTGCTTGCCTCGCGGCGTCTTCAAGATCTCGCGGTGCATCAGGATCGTGCTGGTCTTGGTGTTCCGTCGGGCGTACATCTTCCCCCCGCCGCTGGGCGAGGCGTACCAGCAATACTCGCTGAGCCACTCGAAGTCCCGCACGTCCACGACCGCCCAGAGCCCGCGCGTCAGCGGAATGAACCGATCCGTCGGCCGCTCGGGCTTGGGCGGCTTGCCGCTTCGCACGACCGTCTTGGGCCGGGACCGAAAGTTCGCGCACCCCTCGCAAGGATGGATCTCCCGCGGCACGCCGGGCGAGTCGACGTGACAGGCGCACACGGGATACCGCACCCGCCAAGGCGACACCTCCCAGTCCTCCCGCAGCCGGATCGGCCAGACCCGGTTCACGCAGTTCATGCACAAGGGGTCGTCGTCCCTCGTGTTCGCCTGAATCTCCTCCCACAGCCGCTTCACCGCCTCCGGCGACAAATCGTCCTGGTCCGCATCCTCCTGAGGCTGAATTCGCTCCCGAGTCATCTTCACAGCCCTCCGAATCTACGATTGACTATCTGTCCGGGCCGCAGGGCTCGCTGCATCCCCGCAGTCGGCCTATGTCGTGTCCCGGCGCATCGCTTCTCACGCCAATCAAATATGGTACTACCACCAACCTACTTTGTAAACAATAAATCGAATTTTCTGCAATCTATAACCCTATATAGAACAAGGATTAACGAGCCTCCGAAAAAATAATCTCACAATTGCTGGAGGGGAGTTTCAAGTTTGAAGTAAGAAAGGAGAAATGTCCCGGGCATACGTTCGGAGTACCGCCTTCAGGCGGGTCCATGAGTCTTCCGGCGCAGCCGGCTCCTTGGGCGACAACCCAGGATTTCAAAGGCCGACCGGACTGCTCGGCCCGCGTAAACGCGGGACTCCGAACAGGCGTCAGCGGTAGGGTGGGCCGTGCCCGCCGCCCTGCCCGTCCCCGACCAGATGGAAGAGGGTTCTCACGCAAAGACGCAGGGATGCAGAGGCAAAGGAACCGGTAGAGTAGAGGACTGAGCGACTGGACGGCCGCTCAGTCCCCCCTCCT
>CALMMH010000574.1 GCA_937868145.1 uncultured Phycisphaerales bacterium | reverse complement strand
TCGCCACTGCTATAACTGTAGCTGCCGCTACTTACCTCTCGGACGGATTTGCCGTCGGCGTTGAGAATCGCCATACTCAGAATCGCCGCGGGCGGGAGCAACCCGTCATTCCACAGATTGATCGACCCGCCAATCAGGTAGCCGACCTTCGTGCTGTCATGCTGCGTCTTGAGCTTGTACTGGTACCTGCCTTCCTCTGTGGCCGCCTCCTCCACCATGACCTCGAATCCCGGCGTCAGCTCAACCCAGGTATCGTTCGGCTCGAAGGGGATATCCACCGTCTTAGTCTCCTCGACCAACAGAACGTTCATCGTCCAATCGATCTTGCTGAACATCGTGGGATAGGTGACGTTGGGATCGACTGGGAAGCTCAGATGAAACCGATCCTCGCCCCATGACACATCCCAGGAATACGGCTGGTGATACCACCGCACAAGCGAACTGCTCGACTCACTGCTGACAACCACTTGGTCATTCGCATCGTACGCTTTCGCCGAGGCAGGAGACGTCGACCATGCGATCAATCCCTCTTTATTGAGGATACTCACGATGCTCGATACCGACAGAGACCACTGAGGGCCTGTAGCCTGCGCGTCCGGCCGCACGGCGGGGTTGTAGATCTGGGACGTCATGTTCGCGGACACATATTCCCAGTCCGCCGCCAGATGGGCCGCCACGTCCCAATCGCCGGCCGCCAGGACGGTTGGGTCCCCCGTGGACGCGATCAGAATGTCGCCGGGAGAGATTTGGGCCTGCGGCAACGCCGCCATTGCACATGCGCACAAGCCAACCACGATAAGATAAGTGAGAATTCCGCTCCGCATGATGACACCTCCCTTTTTTGAGAAACCGCTTTTCTGCCGCGCTACTGTTATTTTACGCCATCGATTTCGGCAAAGTCAAGTCGTTTTTTCCGTTATTTGATGGCCAATTCCCACTGCAGGACCGGATACTCGCCATCGGACATGGTCCAGGTGGAGGCGAAGTCCCAGCCGGCCTGCTCGAAGGTCTCTTGTTGCTGCATCTGTTCGGTGCTGAGCCCGGCGTCGGGATATTGCGCTCCTTGCCCTGCACTAAGACTCGTCCCCGACACTTCGGTGTCCCAGAAGCTATCGATCACCAAAGGCACTCGATAGGCGGTCGTATCCCCAAAGAGTCCGCCCACCACAGCAGCCTGCCCGTCGTCGGACGTCACAGGAATCATTTCACAGGCCGCATAGCAATTCATAACGCGTGCATCCGCGGTGGTTCCCAGCAAACCGCCAATCAGAGAACCCGCCACCGATCCATGCACGTGCGAATCCATGATCCAGACGCCGAATGCTGCATCCCCGTCGCCCATCAAACCGCCGGCCGTTTGCTCCGCCACGACTTCACAATCCACCGCACACCGCAGGATCGTCCCTGTCCACATCCCCCCGGCCAACCCACCCACATTGCTCACGCCGACGACCGTGCCATCGGCGCGGCACTCAATGATCTGATAATCCCCGCCTATGCCGCCCCCGATCAGGCCGCCCACGTTCGTGCCCCCTTCGATCTGGATCTGGGCACGGCACTGAATCAGCGTTCCCCCCGAACCTTCTCCGACAAGACCGCCGGTGCTCTTGTCTCCCGTAATTTGGACTTTGGCCCAGCAATCCATCATATGGGCATCCCACAGGAATCCCACGACGCCGCCAACATCCTCGGCGCCCGAGACCTGACCCGTGACCGAGCAGCAAAGGATGACGCCCCTGTGATTGAGGCCGGCTATGGCGCCACATGGAGAACCGCTGATCCGGACATCCTGGAGATTCAGGTCCTTCACGACACCGGAGAGCATGCCGAAAAGTCCGGCGTCGTACCCGTCTCGGCCAGAGATATGGAGATTTTGGATCGTATAACCTTGCCCATCGAACACGCCGCTGAATGGGTTGCCCCCATGCGTGTTGGCTTTGTCATCGCTGTCCGCGGCGATCAAAGCGGTGTCGAACACCCGTCCGCCGGGCAGATTGGGGTCGAGATCGAGATCGTTGACCAGCACGTAATGCTTCGACAGCAACTCATTGCTCGATCCGACTGCAATCAGGTCCTCGATCGTCGCAATCTGGTACGGATCGTTCGGCTCGCCTGTTCCGCCGGCGAACCCGTACGCTTTGTCCCTCAAGCCCCAGGCCAACGTCAGGATGGCGACGCAGGCCGTTCTCGTGATGATTCTTCCTCTCGCAGCCATGGTTTCCTCTTTCATTCGCTTTTCCTCGGTTTCGGGTCCGCATCCGACGGCGCGCCCGCATCGTTTCAATCCAGATACCCCATCAGGATCAAGCCCGGTTCCTGGTCGGGCGCGATCAGAGCCCGAAGTTCCTGGCGGGCCTTGGCCAGATTGTCCCTCGCCTGCATGCGGAACCGGCGCAGCGCCGCCACTTTTTGCGAGACTTCGGCCGAAGGCACGCTCTGGCCCTGCAACAACCGCTGCAAATCCTGGCAGATCGCTTCGCCCTCGGACATCTCCATCACGCTTCGGGAGCCCGTAGTCCAGGCGGGCTGGGTCACGGTGGGACTGGAGTTGAGACTGGCGGATGGAGTGTTACTATCCAGGATGTCGATGGGGGCCGAGTTCACGCCGGGACCGCCGGAAGCGCTGAATCCGCCGCCCATGAATCCGGTCACGCTGCCGGAACCGTTCCCGGAGGTGAAGGTTTGCATCTGGAAGTTGTTGTTTCCGCCCGGCGAGATCGCGACGTCCGCGTCGGCCTTCAGGTGCAGGATGCGATCCAGCTTGGGCTTGAGCCGGGGCCATTGCTCGTCGGAAGCCCGAATGGCCTGCTGAATGGCCCGGTTTCTGTTTTCCTCGGCCTGACGCTGCATTTCCTCCATATCCTGCTGCATCTCCGCCATCTGTTGCATCTGGCGTTCGGCCATTCGCTGGGCCATGTCCGGCTGGCCCGTCTGAAAGGATCTCGTCTGACTCTGTTGGGACTGCGTGCGGACGGTCGATCGGGGCGTGCTTCGCGGCCGGGACTGGGAATACGCCGCGGTTGCAGCCAGACACATCAATGCCATCGCTATCGCATAACGCCGTATCATTCGTCTCGGGGTCTCGGCACGCATCGCCATACCTCCTGCAAAGCATCGGTTGAACTGCCCGCTTCCCATTGTGCGGACATCTCTTTCATTCCATAAAATAGGCGTGGACCGGGCCCGAGTGATTCACAATTCCTGTGGGATTTCACGAAATTGCGGGCGCAAAGCGGGCCCTTTGGCGTCTGGCCCTGCAATTGCATAGGAATCCGTCGGGCTTTGTCGATTGTGACGCTTGGACGGAGCTTCAGTAGGTGAACGACCGGACCTTCCGGCTGAACTGGTTGAAGTCGAGAGCCCCCTGAGCGAAGGCGTCGATATCGGACTTCCTGGCCTGCATCGTTAGCACGGTCGTCGCACGGGCAGGACGGCCTGTGCCCATCATTGCCATATAGTCGCTTCCATACATATTCGCATACTGCTTCATCACATCCGCTTCGCCCGCCCGGCTCGCCCCCTCGTTCTGTGCGACGAGGGTCAGGACGACCAGCTCGTTCGGGTCGATGTGCCGGATGTTGGCGGCGTGCTTGAGGCTTCGCAATAGCTCCTCCTTGAACTGCTCGAATGTCATCGTCTGCGTTTGTCCTGACGGGCTGGGAGTCCTGGCCCCCGGCTCGTACAGCTTCTGCCGGGCCCGCTGCCAGACGGGGTCCGCGGCCTCGCCTTGGGGCTGAGTTGGGGGCTCGTCTTCGCCCGGCTGCTGCACCGGCGATGAAGGGGGGAAGTCCGCCCCGATCACGAACAGAGCCGCGGAGCCCTGGAGATAGATCGCCTCCGCCCTGCGATCCTCCCCGAGGAGGCTGCCATAGTCCCGCAGGACGCCCCGAATCATCCGCGGCTCGCTGAGCTTCTCGCGAAGGATCTGCAACATCACCCGCAAATCCTCCGTCGTCTCGGCGATCTTCTCCGGCAAAGCATCCGCCGTGGGGATCACAAGCACCTCGCCGGCCGGGACCGAGACGCCCTCTCGCGACCCTCCCGACGGATACGGCAGCCACTCCCCCTCGGCCGGGACGGGTTTCCCGTCCATGAAGTGAGTCGTGAGGTCCCGATACACATGGCCACCGCCAAAATCGAATCCCGGCTTGGAGAAGGTCAGGCGCCCGCTCCATCCGTAGGGGACCTTCAGGCTGTACCTGCCCTGGGAATCGGTCACGACCGTATAGTCCCCAGGCTGCGCTGTGACCTGCACATCCTGGATCGGCTCGTTGCCGACCTTGATCACATTGGAGATCGTGACCTGGAGAGCCGAGGGCGTAAAATCCATATTGGTCAGGTCCTGCGTTACTGAACTGAATGTCACGTATGGAGGCTCGAATCGGTATCCCTCTTTCTCCGGCGTGACCACACCGCTCCAACCGTAGGGAACTAGCGCACGGTACTCCCCCTTCACACCTATCATCCACTTATCGGGAAAGCCTCGGATCGTGACGCCAGATAATCCGACATTGCCGGAGATGGTGAACTCAATGATTTTGGCGGTGTAGTTCTCCTTCTCAAAATTCCGGACAACCTGCCTGTAGTCCCTTGAATGCGGCTCGAACCGGTACCCCTCCTTCATCGGAGTCACCGTGCCGGACCAGCCGTAGTCCACTTGTGCCTGGTACTTGCCTTGTGAATCGCTCACAACCTCCTGGGGGAGGCCCTGCAATACGACCTCCGGCGCGCCGGCGTTGCCGGAGATCGTGAACGTGAGGACCCTGGCGACATAATCCTCGTTTTCGAGGCTCTCTGCGACAGCCTTGTAGGTCCGGACGGGCGGTTCAAACACATGTCCCAGCTTGACCGGTGTGATCGTGCCCGCCCATCCCTGGGGGACCTCAACCGAGTAGAACCCGATCTCGTCCGTCATCACCGTCGCGCCCCGGAGGACTCGGAGCGTCACGCCGGCCACGGCTGTGGCTCCGCTGATGGTGACGGTCTTCGCGGGAGTGCTCTGGGATCGGGCCGCATCGCTCAGACTCAACGTCAGCAGGCCCAGGAGCACAAACGTCGAGAGGATTCGATTTCCGCGTGTCATGGTCTTTGTCCTTTCACAGGTATCGATGCGTAAAGCACTCAAAAAGAGCGGGGACGCTGTCCCCGAGGCCCCTGGCATTTTGCGCTTTGGGCCAGCAGCACGGTAGGCGTGCTTCGCACGCGTGGCTGGTGGCCTGTGACCGGTGGCCCGAATCACGAGTCACGGGGCACGGGTCACCTATCCATGCCATTGGCCCAAGGCGATAAATGCCAGGGGTTTGGGGACGGAGTCCCCAAGATTATCAACGATCCGTTCCAAGGCCAAGATAGCGGTTTTGGCCACAGAGAACACAGAGGGCAAGAGCCGGCTGCAAAGAACAAAAGCTCGGAAATCACTGGGTTCTTCCCTTCATTTCAGTTCTCCACGGTCGCCGGGGCAGGACTCGTCAGGGCCGCGACGGACCGCAGGCCCGCGCCGGTTTGGGCTTTGATCTGCTCCAGGGCCCGGGCCACCTGCCAGCGGTCGGTCACTCGGGCGGCTTCGATCGCTTCGATCAGCTCGGCGAACCGCTTGTCCATGCGTTGCTCGGAGTTCGACGTGAGCGACTTCAACTCACGGCTGATCTGTTCGGTCACTTCGGCCTGCCGCTTCGCGTCATTGCTCGCCACCGCGGCCGCCAGCCGCTCGTCCAGTCCGGCCAGAACGCTCTCCTGGACCGCGGGCTTGAGCGAGGCGAGGATCGACGTCTCCAGGTCGGCCCGAAGCCGCTCGACGTCCACCGGCTCGGGCGCCGTCATCCGGCCGATCAGCACGCCGGCCCCCAGGACCAGCGCCGCGGCCACCGCGATCCGCATGAATCCGCCGACAACGGGCACAACCCTCGTGCCCGGCGTGACCGTCTCCAAGGCCCGGATCACCCGGTCCCGGCGGACGTCCGTATCGGCTGCCACGCGTTTGCCCAACTCGGCAAGGGCATCCCCCTGGCGATGGAGATCCTGAAGGTACTGTCGGCAACCCTCGCAGCGGGCCAGATGCTCCTCCAGAGCCGCAACCTCCGGTCCCTCCAAGGCTCCCAGCAGGAAATCGACGATCCGATCCTGCATATCCGGGCAGAACTTGTTCATGGCGTATCTCCTTGTGCCGTAAGCATTTGGTGCAATTCTTTGACCGCAGTTCGCAGTTTCAGGTACACGCCGGAGGTGGACATTTCGAGCGTCCGGGCGACCGTCTTGACGTCCTGGCCGTCGAAGTAGTACATCACCAAAGGCAGCCTCAGATCCCCCGGCAACCTAGCCACCGCCCGTTGGAGGTCCTCGTCGCCGGACTCGTCGCCCACACGCTCCGGCGGCCTCGGAACAAGGGCCTTTTCCGTGGTCTTTCGTTTGCGGAGGCAATTGATGCTCAGATTCCGGGCGATGGCGACGATCCAGCCGCCGAACTGGCTGCCGTCGCGGAGTTGGCGAATCCGCTGAAACCCTTTGATCAGCGTATCCTGAGCGACATCCTCGGCGTCGTGACCGTTGCCCAGCACGCCCAGACAGACCAGGAAGACCTGCCCATAGTGCCGGCGGACCAGTCCGGCGTACGCTGTCCGATCCCCCTCGCACGAGGCCGCCGCCAAGTCTTTGTCACTGCGTTCGTCCAAGCCCAGCTCCGCATCCAAGTCTTCACCATAGGAGACACCCGCCGGGCAGCCAGATTACAGACAAAGTGGCAATTCTGCTCCATATTTCAAGTCGCAGCCGCCACAAAATAAGCAAAGCCGGCCTCCGATGGACCGGCTTTGTATCTTCCATTCATTGTAGGTTGTCAGCCCGGCGCAGGACAGACCTGTCATCGAGGCGGACTGAGGGTATAGTCGGCGGGGAGGTTGGGCTCGAACACGCCGGGGTCGATCTCGATCCGCTCGTCGCGCCTCATGGCCGGCCTTCAAAGTGAGACTGAACCTGTTCATCTCTCGCTATAGAATAACCGCCGGGGCGCAGAAGTGTGTAAAGACCGGCAGGAGAAATCTCAGAAGTTCGGAGACAGCATCGCCAAGTGTATGCTACAGCCAGATGACTTCCTTGAGGATGTGCGTAATCCAGGGCGAGCGCTCTTGGTGAAGACTATCGAGTTCGGCGGCTGTGTAGGGAAATACGTCGCAGGGGATGGAGACGCCGTCGGGTAGGAATGCTGGAATCCGGTCGCGGAACGCCTTTTCACTGGCGTGCAGAACAATCAACAGATCGGCGTCGCTGTGCGGGCCGTAGGTGTCCGTCGCGTAGGAGCCGGACAGGCCGATCTTCTCCACGTCGGCCCGCTCGCGCATGACCCGCGGCTTATCCGTGAAGAAGACTCTGACCGAGTCCGATGATTTCTCTCGCATATTCCACCGTCAAGCCATCGGCAAGCTACCGCTTCCCGCTGCCACCCGGCCGGAATCCGATGGTCTCCCGGAGACACGGACCGCGTGGGTCAAGGACCCACCCTACATCATCCTCTGCGTCTCCGCGTCTCTGCGCGAGTCCATCTCAACTGCGTCACGACTTCCACGTGAAGGGCTTGCCGGTCAGACGCTCGTAGGCTTCGATGTACTTGGCGCCGGTCTTTTCGACGATGTCCGGGGGCAGCTCGACGCCGGGGCCGGACTTGTTGAAGTGGATCTCTTCCAGCCAGTTGCGGACGAACTGCTTGTCGAAGCTCTCCTGGTCCCGGCCGGCGGCGTACTTGTCGGCGGGCCAGAACCGCGACGAGTCCGGCGTGAGGACCTCGTCGATCAGAATGATCTTGCCCTCGGGCGTCACGCCCCACTCGAACTTCGTGTCGGCCAGGATGATCCCTCGGGTTTCCGCGTACTTGCCGGCCTTCAGGAAGACCTCGATGCTCCGGTCGCGGACGTATTGGGCCTTCTCACGACCGATAACCTTGGTCGCCTCTTCGAAACTGATGTTCTCGTCGTGGGTCCCGCGCTCGGCCTTCGTCGACGGCGTGAAGATCGGCTCCGGCAGCTTCTGGCACTGCTTCAACCCCGCGGGAAGCTTGATGCCGCAGACCGTGCCGGACTTCTGGTACTCCTTCCAACCCGAGCCCGCCAGGTACCCGCGGATCACGCACTCGATCGGCAGGACCTGGACTTTCTTGACCAGCATGCTGCGGCCTTTGAACTGGTCGGCCTGCTTGGCGAAGGGCTTGGGGAAGTCCTTGACGTTGTCCGAAAGGAGGTG
>CALMMH010000573.1 GCA_937868145.1 uncultured Phycisphaerales bacterium | reverse complement strand
CTCACGGCGTCGTGCGTCGTCGCAGCCAGCCGACGAGGCCTGCGCCGAGCGTGCCCAGCAGGATCGCGCCGGGGGCGGGAACCGTCGACGTGATGCGAGTGATGGCGAAAGACACACCTCCTGAGTTATCCGAGAGCATGCTCTGGCTATCGTTGATGCTCAACCCCACCAACCCATCAGCCATGGTCGTGAAGGCCGACGGTGACGCATGGTTCAGAGCGATGAGGGAATTCGGGTAGCAGCGACCATCACTGACCCAGTAAACCGTTGGATGCGTTGACATATCGACAGGCACACCATTCACCGTCACATCGCCAAAGTTTGTCGAGTACACACCGTAGATGTTAAGCCATCCAGTCACTGTCGTTGGCGAGGTCAGAACAGAACCGTTCGGATTCGTGCAGGTGGCGTGGCTCCAAATGATGTAGCTATTGTATGCACCGCCATCTGCCACGCCGATTGGGGTAACGGTATACGTACCGGCTTCAAGAGAAATGGAAAGCGGGTGACCACTTCCATATGCCCGTGAATTCACATTGACGATCGTGCTTGTTGCAGCCCCTTTCGCTGTTGCTCCTCCCATCGTGGAGATGGTTAATGAGGCCACAGTCAGAACGATGAGACTTTTTACCGTCGGTAATCTCGACATGGGCGTACTCCTCCTGCCACTGCGATGAAACCCATCCTCCCTGACCCAAGGTTGGATCTCCGATCCGACCTCTATGCAGGAAGGGATTCTACCTCTGTCGGGGCGAGGGTGCCTATTCGTACAACTACGTATTTTTCGGATCTGTGTTGGGGACTCCCGAACCTTCAGTCTCTCACCCTCAACTGGTGCTCGATCTCCTGCTTGCACAACCGAGCTTTGTGTTCCGGGCCCGCCAGCAGGATCTTCAAGTCCTAATCTGCGGCCCTGGACGTCCTGTCCGTCAGCCGGGGGATGAGCCGGTGGAGTTCGGTCAGGATGACAAAGGCGCATGGAGTTCCGTCCACAGGACGCAGTCGCACATCGCCGACGTCGGTTGGCGGATTTGGATTGTTTATCGCAGGGGGGAGCTATACCATAGATCGCGGCTGGGGCGCCCTGTGTCTCGGACGGTCTGTGGACCCCTGAGAGCCCAGCGATCCATCGTTCGATGAGGAGATGCGCCATGTTGCACACCAAGCGTCTGCACCTGATGTCGGTTCTCGTCCTGGCCCTGTCCTGCTCGGCCTTCGCCCAGCCGGGCGGCGGGCGGTCCTACGTCTCCGACAGCTTCGTTCTGACCCTCGACGGCGTCAAATGCGGGTTCCTCAAATCCACCGCCGGCGGCGCGATCAGCGCCGAGGTCGTGGCCGAGCCCGGTTCCGGCCCGTTCGTGCCCAAGCACCTCGGCAAGCCCCGGTACGGCGAATTCACCCTGAACTGCGGATTCAGCCTGGACAAGTCCTTCTATGAGTGGATCGCCCAATCCTGGCAAGTGACCGCCAAGCCCAAGGCCGGCTCCGTCGTCGCGCTGGATCGCACCCTGACGCCCACGTCCGAGCAGCGATTCGACAAGGCGATCATCACCTCGACGACCATCCCTGCGATGGACGGTTCGAGCAAGGAGCCCGCGTACCTGACCGTCACGATCGCGCCGGGCGTCATTCAGAACGGCCCCGGCAGCGGCAGCAGGGAGGAATACAGCGCCGTCGGCAAGAGCCAGCAGCAGAAGGCGTGGCTGCCGTGCAATTTCAAGCTGGAGATCGACGGCATCGACTGCACGAGGGTCGGCAGGATCGAACCCTTCACTGTCGGGCAGAGCGTCGGAACCGACATGAAGGCGCTCGAAACCGCCCAGGTTTCCCGCCGGATCAATTTCCCCAACCTCAAGCTGACCGTGAGCGAAGTGGGAGCCCAGTCCTTCATCGATTGGCACAAGGCCTCCGTGGTCGAGGGCAAGGGCGTCGAGAGGAACGGCAGACTCACGCTGTTCGGGCCGACCCAGCAGGGCGTCCTCCTGCAAATCAAGTTCTACAACCTCGGGATCTTCAGCCTGGAGCCTTCCAAGGCCGAGGCCAGCGCCGACCAGGTCAAGCGAGTCGAGGTCGAGCTGTACGTGGAGCGGATGGAACTCCTCTTCGGCGGCGGCGCAGCGGCGCAATAGGCGTCCAGGACTTCGGTCGGCGCGAAGACCGGCGTGTGATCCTCCGCGTGAGGTGTGCGGCATTCCTGTGAAAAAAGCCCGCCCTCGACTCAATCGGGGGCGGGCTTTTGTATGGGCTCGACAGCGGCAATCTGCGCCGGTCGGCCCGTGGGATTGTCATTCACGTCCGGTCACAAGGCTTTGCGTCGTCGCATCCAACTGACCAGGCCTGCGCCAAGGCTGCCCAGCAGGATCGCGCCGGGGGCCGGAACCAGAGGCATGCCGGCGCCCACGATGTTGTCCAGGCCGAACCCTTCGCCGCCCGGGCCAATGTTTTCGGTTCGCGATTTGAACACGATCTGGTCGATGCTCTCGGCCGGCAGCATATACACGAAACCGAAGAAGGAGTCGCCGGTGGGGACATCCAGAGTCGCCAGGATGTCATCGCCCGACTGGAGGTCCAGACTCAACCCCTCCCCTTCGATCCCGTAGAAGTTCGCTCCCCAGGCGAAGAGAGGGCTGTCGAAGGACATCACCACGGTGACAGCCCCGTAGTTCGTATACATCGAGGCATGGGAGGTCCCGTTGTTGTCGATATCGCCCAGTAACGGAACATCGACGTAATTCCTGAAGTCGTCCGAACCGGATTGGACGAGGGTGAAGAAGCTGCCGGCGACCGGGCTCGTCTGGAAGTAGGCGTCAGCTACGAATCCTTGAAAACTCTCGGAGTAGAGGTTGGGAACTGTGCCCGAGACGGCCGCGTTCCAGGAGGCTGTGTCCGTGTAGAGAGAAACCGCCGCATAGGACGGGACCGCCGCGGCCAGAAGGCATGCGATCACTGCGGTACCGACGACTTTGCTCATATACCTCCTCCAATCCAATTATTAGACCCTCCGGCCGGGCATAAACCGACACCGCACCGGTGCATCCATGCGTTTGGGGAGACGAACACGCGACAACGCATTCGCCGTGCTGATGAAATGAGAATCCGTTCCCTATTTCAAAAAGTATACGCTCTTCCAGGCTCTCAGTCAAGCCCCGAAGTGGAATCCGTGGCGTTCGGCCTGTGGAATCGTCATTTGCGTCCGATCACGGCGTTCCTCGCCGCTCGATTGCCGGTGTCGGGATCAGTTCGCCGGCGCGGTCTCCATCTTCATCACGCCCAGGTACGTGAAATGATTGGCGTTGTTGTTGGCCTCCGTCGGGGCCAGACTGATCGTGATCTCGCCTTCCGCGGTGGGGATCATGCCGGTCAGCGTGACGAAGTGGTCCACGTTGGCCGCGGCGTTGAGCGCTGTGAAGCCCGAGTTGAAGCCGGCGACCGTGTAGCCGGTCTCCCGGTTGTCCGTGACGCCCAGCCGCGAGGCGTAGAACGTGAAGTCGTATGCCAGCGTCGGGTCCAGGCCCGTCAGTTTGAAGCTCGGGAACACGTTCGCCAGGCCGCTGAAGGTCTCCGTGTTGCCGAAGAGCGAATCACGGGTCGCGTCGGCGGGGTATTGCGTCGAGGCGAGCGTCCCGTTGGTGTTGGCGCCGCCGAAACGGCTGAGGATCTCCAGGCCGATCCCGGTCGGGACATTGTCGCTGGTGACCGCGTTGGAGAGCTTGGCGCCGACCGTGGTCCCGATGCCGTCGGTGACGTTGTTCCACGCGCTGGCCGGGTCGTCGGGCGAGGGGCCGGTGCTCGTGGGCGTGGCCGAGGAACCGAAATCGAACAGGAGCGTCTGGGGACGCAGCTCGCCCGTGATGCCCGTCCCGGCGGCGATTTCGTTGCCGGCCAGGTCCCGCACGCCGCTGACGGCGACGTCGAATTGCCCCGTCACAGCGGTCGCCAGGACGAGCGCGACCGTCGCGCCGTCGGCGTCCAGCTCGGCGGAGACGATCTCGACCTGACCCTCGTTGACGAGGTAGTTGTCGAGAGCGACGGCGCTGTTGGGGTCCAGACGCTCGTCGAAGGCCAGGCTCAGCTTCAATCCGCTGAGGGCCTCGACCGACAGCAGGACCGGCGCGTTGACGTCGGGGATGACGTGCAGAATCGCGTCGCGGCTCGTGGCGCTGTACAGCTCGTTGCCGACCGTGACGGAGAACACCGAGCCGTCCAGGTCGAGCGTCGCCTGCTCGATCGTGTACGTGAAGTCGTCGGCGTCGGGGATCGGCAGGCCGTCCTGGAACCACTGGATCACGTAAGGCGGCGTGCTGTCGACCGCGGCCTCGAACGTCGCGGGGCG
Organism: uncultured Phycisphaerales bacterium; assembly: GCA_937868145.1. Lineage (GTDB taxonomy): Bacteria > Planctomycetota > Phycisphaerae > Sedimentisphaerales > Anaerobacaceae > PLanc-01. Next base: position 7,559 of record CALMMH010000573.1, on the reverse strand, counting down.
GAATTCCTCAACCGTTTGATCCGCGGGCTCTTTCACGAAGACGACGGGCTGCCGTTGCGGGATCTCGTCGACCCGCATCGCGCCGAGGTAGATGAAGCGATACGAGTTGTTGTTGGCGGCGGTGGGGGCCAGGCTGACGGTGATCGTCCCCTGTTCGCTGGGGACGACGCCGGTGAGCGTGGCCACGTGGTCCACGTTGTTGGAGGCGTCGTAGGGCGTCGAGACCGAGTTGTAGCCGGTGGCGGTATAGTCGGCCTCCCGCACGTCGGTGGCGCCCGTCCGCGAGGCATAGAAGGTGAACGTGTAGGTTCGCTCGGGGTTCAGGCCGGTCAGCCTGAAGCTGGGAGTCACGTTGGCGAAGCCGTTCCAGTCGGCGGTGTTGCCGTAGAGCGAGTCGCGGGTGGCGTTGGCCGGGAACACCGTGGACTCGGTCGTTCCGTTGCGATTGGGTCCGCTGCCGTTGAAGGGGCTGACCATTCGCAGGCCGACGCCGGTCGAGCGGTTCTTCGTGTTGACCAGGCCGCGGAGTTGTCCGGTCGCGGAGGCTCCGATTACGTCGGTCACGTTGTTCCAGTAGTCAGCCGGGTCGTCGGGAGCGGGACCGTGCCCCGTCTGGGCGTCGGCCGGTCCGAAGTCGAAGAGGAAGCTCTGGCCTTGCAGGCTGGACCACTCGTCCAGCATGGCTCCGACGATCGTCTTCCACAGGGCGTAGCCGGTGCTGTTCATGTGCAGCATGTCCGAGCCGAACAACTCCGCGCGGGGCTGGCCGGAGGCGTCGAGCATGGGCGTGAAGACGTCGATGAACCACAGGCCGTCCTCATTCTCGGCCAGGGCTTTCAGACGCTCGTTCAACTGCCGCATCGGCTCCAGGTACGCGACCCGGCTGGGGCTGGGCTTGACCGCGATGAACGCGACGTCCCCGGCGGGCAATTGCGTCCTGACGCGGTTGAGAAACTCGACGTATTCCGAGTAGACCTGGTCGACGGACTTGCCGCCGGACAGGTCGTTGTCGCCTTCGTACACCAGGACCAGCGCCGGATCGTACACCGCGACGACGCGGTCGAAGTAGTAGAGCAGGTCGCTCATGTAGGAGCCGCCGAAGCCGCGGTTGATCACGGGGTAGTCGGGGAACACGGCGGCCACGTCGGTCCACATGCGAATGCTCGATGAGCCGGCGAACAGGACCGGGTCGGCCGGCGGGGGACTGACGCGGTCGATGCTCTCGAACGCCTGGATGTCGGCCTCGAAGCGGGTGGGGTCCTGGGCCCGGGCTGCGGTCAGACACATCATCGCCAACGCGATGCCCAGAAGGCCTGCGCCCAGGCGGTTGCGAGTGCGGTCTCTGCGAATCCTCATCATAAACATCCCCTTCCTTATCCTGCGGTCCCTGTGCTTCGTTGCCTGTTCCCCCTGGCAACAGTGTACCACGAGGGCGGTCGATGTCAAAGGGGGTTCCTCAGAGGAGCCTCCAAGGGGGTGCGTGACCGTAGTTGCACGCGCGTCGCGGGCTGGTTGCATTCCAGGGATGCGTTTGGCGCTTTGGGGGGTACCAGCGGAGAGAGGGGCCGGACCTGACTTATGAGGGTGGACCGTCCGTCCGTGATGAGGGGCTCCCCTTGGCGAAGGCGTGCGAGGGAGAGCCCGATGTGCCGGACTTTCCAGCGGGCCGGGGCGCGTGGTCGTTCGCCCGTACGGTGATGATTCGTTTGTGCTCCCTCTCCGCTGGTACCCCGAAAGCGATAAACGCACCTCTCGAATCCGTCCGAACAGCCTCAAGCGGATGGGACCGCAAGAACGGTCATGCACCCCCTCCAAGGTGCGTCAGAATCTCCGTTGTCCGCGGAGTTTGCGGGGTATTCTGTTTCTATTTCCTGTAGGGATTGCGGTTCCCGGCCGTTGGGTGTAGACTGTTGGCCTTGGAGCATCATGAGAGAAGCCGAAATTAAGGTCGACGCCGGGCAGTTCGGGATTGGGCGCGGGGGTTCTCGTTCCACCGGACGATGCACGGTTTCGACAGGTTTTGGGAGGTGACGATCATGAGTCCTGCGATTCCCGAGAAAGAGCGAGGAGGAGCTGCTCAGACGACTCTGCCGACACAGAACCGCCATGACCAGGAGACGACGTGCCCCTGCTGCCACCAGTCCGCGTTGACGCGAGTGGTTGTGGTGGAGTGCTCCAGTTGCGGCTTCCGCAAGGTCGAATCCGAGGCCGACACGACGATCTCGCCTTCCGACCTTCTGGGCGTCTAGTCTCGGCCCGTTCTGCGAATTCGCGAGGGTCGTTCCGAGGGATCGATCCCGGTGTTCTCGCGGAATGCGCCGATTGTATCTACACGCCGAGCCGATCCGGTGCGCGATGAGTGTTGCAAGCCGCCAAATCCCGGTTTGGAATTGCCGCCGGGGCGGTCTGCTTGTACACTGCGGATTTAGGGACTGACGGTTTGCAAGGGGTTTTGATGAGAATCGCATTGGGCACGGATCACGCGGGATACGAGTACAAGGAACGCATCAAGAAGTATCTGATCGAGAAGGGCCATGTGGTGACGGACTTCGGGACCCATTCGGCCGACGCGTGCGACTATCCTGATTTCATCTATCCGGCGGCGCTGGCGGTGGCGCAAGGCCGGTGCGACCGGGCGATCGTCATGGGCGGCAGCGGCAACGGCGAAGCCATCGTGGCCAACAAGGTCCGCGGCGTCCGCTGCGCCGTCTGCTGGAACGAGGAACTCGCGCGCCTGAGCCGGGCCCACAACGACGCCAACGCGATGTCGGTGGGTGCGCGGACGGTGTCCGTCGAGCTGGCGTTGAAGATGATCGATGTCTGGCTCGAAACCGCGTTCGACGGCGGCCGGCACGCGCAGCGGGTCGCCAAGGTCGCGGCCCTGGACACATGCTCCGTAGAACCACTGTGCACAGCGAAGCGATAAGCATCGTTGAGGACGATTTCATCATTTTGTCGGACCTGGGACTGAACCGACGGCCGGCCGGGACATAGTAGAAGGAAACGGAACCGTTTGTCAGGAGCCCGAACTATGGATTTGGTCGTCACTGTCAAAGAGGTCAAAGGAGTTTGCCCCGTCCACAAGGCGGGCGATTCCTTCACGCTCAAAGCCTGTTACCAACTCGTCAGCGAGATTCCGCTGTGCATGCACGGCCTGGCGTCGCTGATGCCCTGGTACAACGCCCTGCGGGTCTCGGAGCCCGTCGAGTGGGGCCTCGACGGCAAGCAGGACAAGACCAAGGCCTACATTCAGTGCCCCGATGTCTGCCAATACACCGGCGGCGGCACCGTCGTCTTCGAGATCGCCAAGGTCAAGACGTGACGAGATGCCGCGGTCCGTCGGTATCCGAACGTTCCGGCGAATTCGCGGCGTGCGTTTATCGCTTTGTGGATACCAGCGGAGAGAGAAGGAATCGGCCTGCCGCAGATTTCGTGAAACGTGAATCGGGGCGAACAAGCCCCTGGTCCCGGCCGTCTCCTGGGGGCCTGCCCCCAGACCCCCGAGATTTTGCGCTTTGCGCCAGCAGCATGGAAATGCAGAGCAGGCCGCGATAGGTGTGCCACCCGGAATCCCCACCCTGCGAGCGCAGCGAAAAGGGTGCGCCATGGACATCCACAGCACACCCTGAGAATTGCGATCTGAACCCCGGGTCACGAGTCACGGGCCACGGGTCACCGCCTTGCGTCATTTCGCCGAGAATTTGTACACCGTCTGGCTGGAGAATTTCTTGTCGGGCTCCAGGACGGTGGTCGGAAAGACGGGTTTGTTCGGCGAATCCGGATAGTGCTGCGTCTCCAGGCAGAAGGCCGCGTGCTTGACGTAGGCCTTGCCGCCTTTGCCGATCAGCGAACCGTCCATGTGATTGGCGGTGTAGAGCTGCACGCCGGGCTCGGTGGTGGTGATTTCCAGGTATCGGCCGGTCGTCGGCTCGTAGACCGTGCCGCAGAGCTTCACGGCGCCGGCCGGACCGCTCAGGACGTAGTTGTGGTCGTAGCCGTTGCGGAGCTGGCGGAACCGCGAACCGATCTTCCTGGGCGAGAGGACATCCAGCGGCGTGCCCACCACGCTGACGGTGATCCCGGTCGGAATCAGGCCCTGGTCGACGACGGTGAACTGGCTGGCGTTGATCGAGAGCTCGTGGCGCAGGACGTCGCCGTTGCCCTGGCCGGCGAGATTCCAATAGCCGTGATTCGTCAGGTTGACGACCGTCTTCTTGTCCGTCTCGGCCTCGTAGTTGATTCGCAGCTCGTCGTTGTTGGTCAGCGTGTACCAGACGGTGACCCGCAGGTTGCCGGGATAGCCCTCTTCGCCGTCCTTGCTGAGGTAGCTGAGCTTGACCCAGGCCTGATCCTCGGAGGCGGTCACTTCCTCCTGTTTCCAGAGCTTCTTGTCGAAACCGTTGAGGCCGCCGTGAAGGTGGTTGGGCCCGTTGTTGGCCGCCAGCTTGTACTCGACGCCGTCGAGGGCGAACTGGGCGTTGCCGATGCGGTTGGCGTAGCGGCCGATGACCGCCGCGGCGCAGCCGCCGCGGGTGAGATACCCTTCGAGGGTGTCGTGGCCCAGAAGGACGTCGTCCAACTGGCCGTTGCGGTCCGGGACCTCCATGGAAACGAGGATCGCGCCGTAATTCGTAATCCGGGCCCTCAAGCCCTTGGCATTCGTCAGCGTATAGATGGAGACCTCATCGCCCTCGGGCGTGCGGCCAAACGGTTCCGTATGAACATTCATCGATCGACTCTCCTTTGTTATGGTCCGGCTCGTCACGTCCGCTGGACTCGTTGTGTTTTGCGCCTCTGAAACGGAGCAGACGGCTGCCACGGCAATGAAACCCACCAGATTCCTCGTGTTCATCTCCGCACCCCGGACAGAATAGGTTCATTCTTGTTTTAATCGTTCTGTTCGTCTGTCGCCTGGAGTGGCTGTTTTGGGCGACGAATTATGAATCATAAACGGTAAATCGGCGTTTGTAAAGCTTCAAGGACCCGCAGTTACGCGAATATCGTCAATATAAATCATTCCCGAGCCATCGGGCTTCGGGTCGGTTCGATCGCCGACGCCGAGGACCATGTGTCGGATCGAGGTCAAATCCACTCCCGTTTCGGCGAAGGAGCTCAGCGGGATCGACCATTGCGTCCAGTCGCGGAAGTTCACCGCGACGGGGTTCGGATGCACGACGACGCCGGTCCGGCCTTGGGAGTCCTCCAAAGCGACGTACAGGGAGTCCTGCGAATTGCCCGGCTGATCCAGGTCCGTCTCGGGCAGTTCCCACGACGACGAGACGTCGCCTGTGAAGGCGATTGCCGAGAATTCCGCGGTCGTGATCGCGTCGGCCGTGTGGCTGCTGACGCACAAACCGATGTGGATTTCCGGTGGCAGGTCCAGCTTGAGGGTTATCGGCAGACCGCTGGAGTCGGTCACGTCCTGCCAGAGGAATCCGTCCGACGAGCACTGGGCGGCGAGGGTGTCGCCTTCGCGGACCAGTTTCAGCCAGGCGGGGGCCGAGACGCGTTTCTGCAGGACCCGTATGCCCGCCGTGCTGTCGTAGGGGCAGCAGCCAAACAGCAGGCCGTACTCCGCGGTGACCGCAAGAATGGCGTATTGCGAGCCCGCGTCCGGCGTGTCGGCGATCAGGACCCCGGCCCGCGCCCAGCCGCGACCGTTGCTGAGGCTGTCCACCCGGGCGACGATCTGGCCGTCGCCGGTCAGACGTTTGTAGACGAAGCGGTAGGGGTCGTAGGTGCATTCCATTTCGCCGCCGGAGCCGCTGAGGACGACGCGGCCTTCGGGCGTTTCCAGGAAGGAGATCGGAGCGCCCGCGAGCCACAGGCTGAGCTGATTGACGCCGTGGACGGTCCAATCCTGGGGCTTGCTCCAGGTTCGCTGCGTCTCGGAATAGTAGGGCGGCCCGGCGTTGTTGTAGTCGAAGGGCATGGCCTGCTCGCCTCGATGGATGCGAACCGCCTTGGAGCCGGAGATCACGTGGCCGACGGTCGAGCCGGTGCCGTTGATCCAGCCGTCGACCCAGGTCTCGTAGATCCGGCTGCCGTCCTGGTCGCGATAGCTCTCGAAGTCGTCGATCGGGATGAAGTCGGCCGTGGTGAACTTCCAGACGTTTCCCTTCCAAGGGCTCTTGGCCTCGGTTTCATTGACCTCGTCGATCCTCCAGTAATAGGCGGGGCCCCAGTCGAGCGAATCCCGTCGAATCTCCGTCAGATCCGCGGGCAATCGGCCGAGATAGACGTCGTCGCTATCCGGCGTAGCGTTGGCCACAGCGACGGCGTCGCGGCCGAAGTAGACGTCGTGGCGATCGGCTTTCCAGCCCGGCGTCCACCGGAGCGTCAGGTCGTGTTGCGTCTCGTTCTGGCCGTGGGCCGGGACCGGTTCGCGGGCTCGTAGCGGCGGCTGGAGGGGTCCCGGCCCAATGACGCGCCTGGCCGCAGTCGGGCTCTGCCAGAACAGTTGAATGACCGCCTCTCCCCGGCCCGTCTCGTAGTCCACCTGGATCGGATAGGTCCGGCCGCCGACCAGGTCCATCGTGGCTTTGTCGTCCACCGCTACCGGCGTCAGGAACCGCCGATCGATCAGTTGCCGGCCGTCGACCCAGAGCGTCGCGTAGCCGTTCGTGCGAACCGTGAGCGTATACGTGTCCGAGAAGGTGGGCGCCAGGTCGCCGGTCCAGCGGACGGAGAAGTAGTCGGCGTCGACCGCAGGATCGGGCGAGCCTCCGTTCCAGGAGAAATCCACGCTTCGGTCGATCCGCGTGACGACGGGATCGCCGTAGCGGCTCATGTTGTTGAAGTACTCGGCCTTGATGCCGCCGCCGGAGCCGAGGGTTTCGAAGCTCCAGACCGGGCCGGCGTTGATCCGGCCGCCGGGCATGATCTCGTCGACCCGCCAGTAGTAGGCCATTTCTCCGGCCAGGAGCCCGGCGTCGAAAATCGTCGCTTCCTGGCGGCCGCGGAACGTCCCGCCGGTTCCGTTCAGGACGGCCTGTCGGTCGAGGCCGAAGTAGAGGTTGTGTGCGACGGCGTGCAAGCCGGGCTGCCAACGGGGGTTTGTATCCGAATCGACGAACTGGGCCCCGTCCGGCGGCTCGGGCTTGTGCGCCGTCGACGGGGCGGTGACGAAGGTCCAGAGGTCGCCGGTGTGGACCTTGGCGAGATCCGTTTCCACCTCGTCCACGCGCCAGTAGTAGGTCGTCAGCGGTTTCCAGTTCGGTTCGCGGAACCTGGCGGGGGGCCAGGTGGTGCTGCGGAACAACAGATTCCTGGGCCCCAGATCGGGCGTCGTCCCGAGATACACCTCGTGCAGCCAGGCCGTGTGTCCGGGCGACCACGTCGGCATGCCCAGGAGGACGTTGACGGCCCCGTTGGCCGGGCTGGGGTCGTACGCTTTGACGGCCACGAGCCATTTGTCATAAAGGTACCTCTCGACCGCTTCCCGCTCGGCGTCGGTCAGCGCCCGGTTGTAGACCAGGATCTCCGCAACGTCGCCCGCCCAGGCCAGGCCTTTGCCCGGGCCCAGGCCGCCGATCTGCCCGGAGGTGTCCGCTCCTTGC
>CALMMH010000572.1 GCA_937868145.1 uncultured Phycisphaerales bacterium | reverse complement strand
GATGATCGCGAAGCCGTTGTTTTGATCCCGGAGCCCATTGCGGATCGTGTGTCCGTATAGCCCACAGCAATACATCGACGACCCGGCATTGCACCGCCACGTGCCACCGTCGAAGAGGTTGATATTGTTGTCAACGTGCGGCTCTTCGCGAAAACCGTCGCCGACCGTAATGGCATACTCGTTGGTCGGGACATCGAAAGGCAAAGTGAAGGTAGCGAGCACCGGACAGACCGTCGCGCTGGATGGCGCATCAATTCCGAATATGTACTCTACATCTATCTTGTAGTGCATCGCCGTCCCGGTATGCGGCGCGTCTACATTCTCATAGATTTCGAGCCAACTTTCGCTGAGTACGCGCTTGATCGTACAAACGAAATCGCCACCGCCGGTGAAGACCGTGAGACGGTCGCCGCCTCGGACCTTGTATGTCTTCAGCAGTCCGCCGACGAAATTGACGCGTGACTGATTGAGGACCAGCGTAACGATCGGCCCGCCGGGGTCTACCAGACCGGCGCCGCCGCGCGAGTCGATCGTCGCGCGAACCCTTACCAGGTCGTGCGGCCGAAGCGCGCTAGGTGTTTGCGTGAACGAGGCGGGCGCCGTCGCGATCAGCGTGCCCGATGCCGTGTCGTAACGGATCGTTCCGCCCTTGACGAGTTCATTGACGCCGCATCGACACTCGATCGATGTCGAGCTCTTGTACGTTGTCCCATTGAACTGGGCATCGCTCCCGACCCACCGAGCATCGTCATTGTTCGTCGCGCGCGCAGCGTTGTAGACGAGGTCGCGCGCCGTCCATGCCCATGCCACCCCGGCATATGTCCCGCTCGCCGCATCGCTTCGGTAGGTCAAGATACCTGGGTAGTAGATCCCATCCAGGAGTGCATATTTGACCCGAATGTCGTGGTACTCATTCAGACCGCCCTTGAACGACAGAATGCAGTGCTTTGCGAATCGGTTCCCGTCGAATGAAAAGCCGCGCCACTTCTGGTTACCTGCATTTACGCGCGCGATGGCCTCGACCGACGCTGTTGCCTGGATAACCGCGGCGCTCGTCCCAGCTCCGCGAATCACGCAATCGACGACATCGAAAGAGACACCGACGCCCGTAGAAACCTTGTAGGTGCCGCCAGGCAGCTCCAGCACTGCGCCGAGGCGCGAGGAGTCGACCCATTTTTGCAATGCATTGTCGTCGCTCGACGTGAGCAGTGCGCCCCACCATTGTGGGATAGGATGGATGTTGTAGTCCTTGCCGAATAGAACAACTCCAGTCCCAGGACAGTCAAAAATCTTTGCGGTGCCTTTGATGACGTTGCCGTTGATTGTGACCGTCAACCCGTCCGCAACGCTCAGCACTCCACCGGCGAATTGCAAGGTCAGCGTGGTCGGAACAGTAACGTTCCCGCCGGCATTTACGTTGCCGGTGAATACCGCGATCGTCACGGTCGAGCCAATCGCGGCGACGGCCGCGGCTAGTGTCGCGTACCCGAGCCCATCCACGGTCAAAGCAATGGCTCCGCCGCCGCCCGGCGCGCCTGCACCCTTAGGCAGCGGGCCCAGCGTGAGGAATCCAGCATTGTCGACAGTCCCCAGCGGGTAATCCGTCGAGATGAAGGCCGCCACCCGCTCGGCGCGCGCGGTTGTGGTGTTGATCCGCACGTATCCAGCCAACGCCGCCAATCCCGTCACCTCGGGGCCGATCTTCCCACCGGTGATGGTCAGCGCATTGGCCCCCGGCACCGCGCCGTGTGGAAAGCACCCGACCACCGCGAGCGCGTTCGTCAGTGCGCCGGCAGTGACCCGCGTGACCGTCCCCGCCGCCAAGCTCGACATGCAGCAAAAGTCGCCGGCAGCGCATGCGGCACTCGAGGCGTCCAGTTGCGTGTAGGTCCCTTGCGCGCCCGACAGCATGCAGTCTACAAGATGCTGTTCGACGCCTCGGATCTGTGTGTCGATGAGCCGCCTATCCTCGCGGCTCGGCGTGTATTTCGCCGTCAGTTGGACCGGCGGATCCACCGTGAGGTCGGTCGTGATTCTCGATTCCGTCATTTGGCCTCAGAAGTTCGGTCGTGATTCTCGATTCCGTCATTTGGCCTCAGAAGTTCGGGAATGGCGCGGTCGCGAAGATGTAGAACACGTGCCCGCAGCGAGAGGCCGTTGACGCCAGATCCAAGATGATGGCGCCCGACGAGTTGACATAAAGGTTAGTTCCCGATGACGCAGGCATCGCAACCGGTTGCGTCGTCGGCCCCACTTGCGCGATGAAATTCGAGGCGCCTCCGTTCACGAAGGACTGGCCCATGCACAGCACCGAGAGATCGCCCGTCCCTGATTCTTTGCTGCCGCCGACAGGCAGCCCGTTATTGAACCCAGAACCAGCCCGATCGGAGCCTAGGGCGCCATTCGACGGCGCTTGCGCGTAGGAAGCCGTAGACACCATGATGAAAAAGAACCGGTTTCGCCAATCGCGAGAATTGTCGACGATCCCCGCATTTTGGTGCGACCAGTTCGCTGAGGATGCACTGGTCAAATCGATGTAAACGACAATGCCCTCCATCCCGCCCATCCCGGCCGGGATGATGTAGCCGGGCCGCGTGCCGCTCGACCCCCACGTCGCGAATCGAGTCGTCGTCAGCGTCGTCCCGCCGACGAGGTTCTGATAATTCGCCGGCTGGAAGCTCATCGCCCCCGTGACGCGCGACATCTGCACGATCGGCTCGATCGAAAGGATGTCTTGCACCCCGATCGTGCTCGCCGCGGTGTAGCCGTTTGGGATGCGCACGTAGGCAAGCGGGATGTTGTAGACCCCGCCCCCGTCCGCCGGCAGCGCAGGCGCCGCAGGGGTGGCGCTTGCCGTCCCCGTTACCTTGGTCACCGTGACCGTGTTGACCTTCGTTCGCGCCACGCTCGGCGCCGTAACGACGCCCGTAGAGGGATCTTTCACGTAGCGAGTGATGACCGCGCCATCCGCCTCGACCGCGATCGACGCGTAAACGAGATCCCACCGCGCGTTCCCAGAGGCGTTCGCGACGAAGCTTAGTTCCCCGTAGAGGTTCGTCGAGGTTGCCGCAGCATAGATGCCGGAGCGGATGTCATGCCACGCATCCACCGCCGACGTGGCCACCGCTGTCCGGCTCCCGATGATCGCCCGGAATGGGCGGATTCGGACCTTCCCGTCCGCGGAGCCGGAGCGCTCTACCGTCGCATGGACGTCGTCCTTTTGCCCGAACGGGACGATCGCTTTCGCCACCGTCGAGCCGTTCAGTGGAGCGAGCCGCAAGAGTTCCGCGAGCGTGCGATCATCAGCGAGCGCCGCCTCACTGGCGATCATGTTGACGTCGATTTGCTCCAGCTCTTGCCCGTCCGTCGAGTGAACGAATTTTTCTTCCATGGCTCCTCAGAGTTTCCGATCGACGATGAGCGAGAACCGAATCGAAGCGCCTTGGAGGCGCGTCACGACGTCGGCAATCGACTGGTAGAGAACAAGGGCGACCGCTGGAAGCGACCGGATGAAAGTGGTATTTGTCGATGACGTTCCAGCGCCGACGAAGAAGCGCGCAGTCGTCGGTGCGCCGAGCGTGTAGACCGCAGCAATCTCCGCATCGAGGTACGAGAGATCGGGGAGGCGAAGCAAGAAGTGACGCCCAATCGTATCGCCCCACACTCGAGCGGCGCCCGGCTCGGCCTGATTTCGGACGCGCCCGCCGTTCTGCGCCGACTCGTCGAGGTACAGTCGATCGGGGTAGTAGGGACTCCGCCCGACGTCGACGTAGATGAAGCTCTTTGGGCGCGCTGGCGCCGCACCGTTGAAGACGAACCACCGATCGAGCGCGGCTTCGCAGTATTGCGCGAGCTTCGCGGTATGCGGCGCCAGGATGGCATTCACCGCCGCCATGATGGCCGTTGGGGTCACTAGTTGCTGCACCGTGAATTGGCGCGTCCGTAGGGCTTCGTCGTCCTCGTCTTGCACGCGAGGAAAACCAGCGTCATCGGCGAGCCCATCCTGATAGGCACCGGTCGCTCGCGCGGGGTCCGATTGCGCCGCGGCGTAGGCCGAACGCTCTTGCCACGTGAGGAGAATGGCCGTCAGTCCCGCGATCAACCCGTCCCGCACCGGCGCGGGGTCCCCTGGCTTGAGGAACTTGGGCAAAAGCGCGAGTACGGACGCTTCGTCCGTGACCACGACGTCGCCGCCCGTTGTCGGATTCGGATCTACCGGGATGGGGTCGGTCATTCGGGCCCCAAAAAGGCGAGCTTCACGTCACCCGCACCGACGCGCCATTTGGTCAGCGTCGCCGGGAATTGAGGCGGCGAGCCCGTCGTCACCGCGAGGTCAGACGATGGTGTGGTCCACACGACGGACTGGACGTAGCGCGGAGCGACCGCCGTCATCGCGCCCGCCATAGCATCTAGTCGGTAGGCGAACCCGCCTTCGCGCCCGCCAAAGTAGTTCACGAGCGCCGAGGTGAGAGCACTTCGAAGCTCGACGACCGGAAGCCCGCCAGGGTCACTCCAAAGCCGCACCGTTGCGTCAATCGACAGAACGCCCGATGCCATCGGCAGCACTTGGATCGGGGCGCCGAGCACCCGCCATGACTCGAGCGCGATCAGCACGTCGCCGACGAGCGCGGCCGAACCGACGTAGCTCGAATCGCCCACATAGCATACGTTCAGCCCGTGATCGTACGCCGCGCCCGCGTAGTCGCCGGCGAAGAGCGCCACGTTCGCCGCCCCGACCGCGATCGCCGCATCGATGATGCTCTTTCGGTAGCCGGCGCGCGCGTCCTTCCGCGTTTGCCGCACTCGAGCGCGGAACGGGTCCGCCGGCTCGAACGTGGTTCCCTCATCGCAAGCGACGGAGTCGAAGCTCCAAGACGTGTCCCACAGCGGATCGTCGATGGTCCGCCGGAGGTTGCGCGACGTGTCCGCGTCGATGGCCCCTTCGCGCCCTGGGATGGCCGCGCGCACGGGAATCGTGGAAGCAAGCGGAGTTGCGCCGATCGCCGTGTCGGTTGTGCAGGCATACACACGCCGCTCACCGCTTGCCGACGCCGTGAGAACGAACCGCGTCCCCGCCCAAACCGTCCCCGCGCCCGCTGCCGCCGAGGCTCGCGAGATAAACGCCGTCCCCGTGCCGTAGGCATCTTGGAGCCTGGCGATCCCGTCCCGCACTTGGACGAGCTCCGTAAGGTCGGCCCCGTCCGCGTGTTCGAAGTACGTCGCGCGAAAGAGATCCTGATCGGCCTGAGCCTCGCGCGCGAAGAACATCGCACCGAGCCCGGCGAAGTGGTCGAACACCGCTCCGACACGCCCGTCGGAGCGCTTGTCGAGGGACTTGGCCCCATCGTGGAAAGCTCGCTCCAATTCTTCGATCGTCGGAAGAGGGAGCGCGCTCGGCATGGGTCAGCCCGTCCGTAGTGTGACACTGACCGGGGTAGGCGCTACGGCCCCCTTCAGCGTCGCGTTGATGACGAACGTGGTCCGCTCGGGGTGCGTGTCGTCGTCCACAATGTCAACAGTGCAAGCGTCCACACGATCATCGTTCAACGTCTCCCGCACCAGAGCGCCCTTCAGCTCCGCGATCGCGCCGCGGGCGCCGTCCACGTATCGGCGAGGATGCGCCCCGTACGCCGGAGCCCACGGCAGCCCGTCAGACATGCAGCGCCGCTGCACCGCCGCCTCCGCGTTCGCCTGGCCTGAGACCGTGGCGAGATCGCCGTCCGCCGTCTCCACGTAATCGCTCCCGTCGAAGACGAGATCCACACCGTAGATCAGCGCTCGGATGTCGTCCCCCGGAAGTTCTTCGTTTGGCTGCAGCGCCGGCCGCCCCGTGCGGAACGTGAGCGCGCTTCCCGGCGGAGTGACCGATGCGTCCACCGCCGGCACCGCTACCGCCGCGATCGAAAAGCTTGCATCTTGCGCCAAGTCGTCCGCGAGCGAGAGTTCTACAAAGTTCGGCGAGCCAGACACCACGATCGCCGCCGACACCGCCGGCGCGGCTCCGCCATCGTCGAGGCTTGTCACCGTGTAGAACGCCGTGGACGTGAACGCCCCAGCCGCGAGCAAATTGGAAAAGCCCAGCCGCAGACGGCGCTCGTGACGGACCGTGATCGAGGTGAGCGCGATCGTCATCGGATCAATCGAGAGGACAAGGGATAGTGAATGCGAGCGTGATGACCGGCAATCCGATGGTCGGGAACCCCGGTAGCCCAGGAAGAGAAAATGGCGGGAGAATGGACGACGGGATGTTGCATTGCGACACGTCCCTACGGGCTCCCGAAACAGGTTGTCGAGCGAGTCGGCACGCCCGACAGCAAGAAGAGCAGCGCGTTCCCAGCGGCCGCCGCCGGGCCGCAGAGGACCATCGGCGCTTTGATCGGCAGCGGCTCATTCGCGAAGACCATGCACCCGCCAGTCTTCCACGTGACGACGCCGATCCCGACCAATGTCAACGTCGCCTCCGTCGGAGACAACTGTAGGAGACTCTTGATCCCGCCGCTGCCCGTTGCGAACCCACCCGCGTTCGCGCCCTCGACACGGAACCCTGCCCCCGCTTCACTGAGAAGTGAGATCCCTCGCGGTCCGCCGCTTCGAGGCGTCCCCGTGCTAATCCAGCATGCTGGCGAGAGCGTATCCTGAAGGGTCACGCTCTTCCCCTTGATCACCACGTGCGTGTCTGCACCGAAGTCCATAACCACGCGATCTTCCTCTAGTTGGATCGTCGGATTCGGCTCGATTGTCGCGATGATGACGCCGTTTCCGTGCGTCTCGTGATCACCGCCTGGGATGGCGATTACGACTTGCGTGCCCTTCGGCGGAATCCGGTAGGGAGTGATGCCGATCTGGCAAACAATTTGGTAGCCGTCAGCCACACCCGCGCGCGGCCGCTTCGCTTGGTTTCGCCCGATGTAGAGCGTGACCCGAACAAGAAGCGTTCCGTCGTTCGAACCGTCGCCCTTCTCGTACCACTGATCGGAATCGGACCAACCGACCGTCCCGCGCTCGATGTAGCTCGGCGCCGCCGGCGGGAGAATGTCGCTGTCCGTGCCCTCGCGGCTCATTCTTCGGTGCTCCCGAGTACATCGATCAGATTGACGAAAATGATCGTGATCTCGCACGTACCACCGTCCGGACTCGTCTCCAAGTGCCAACCGAGCGTCCGGACGTGAAACGTTTGGCTGAGACCCTTCATGGAGTCGAAGTTCTTTGCGATGAGCTCCGCGATTTGCGGCGTGTAGCTCCGCGCGCCAACGAGGTAGTCGATCCGCTCTTGAACGGAGGGGCGCTCCGCCAGCGCCAGCCGGTCCGCGTTGTCCACCTCGACCCGAATCGCATCGCCTGCCTGCAAAGCCAGCGTTTCGAAGCGTCGTTTCGCGAGGGTCTGGAGCTCGAGCTCTCCCGTCTTGAACTGGCCTTCCAGGGTTTGCCGCGAGTACTCCTCGAACACACGCTGCGCCTTCCGCTCTAGCGCATCCTGATCCGTGATCCCCGGATCCGAGAAAAACTCGTAATTCTCGCTCTGAATCGTGGTCGGCGCGCTCCGCTTCTTCTTCCCTTGCGGGCGCTTGGCAACGAGCCGCGAATCCCCCGGCAGCGGATAGAAGGCTTCGAGCGTTGTATTCGTGAGCGGGTCGAACGAGGTCAGCCCGATCCCCTTGTGCTCTCGATTCGTGTCGGTGCTCTCGGCCCACCCGTTGATGTTTCCGCCGGGCCCCAGAGTGAAGACCGGCGGATCCCCCACCGTGTAGAGGTCCGTTGCCGTGGTGACGATCACCTCATCGAGAAACATGAAGGTGATTAGCCCGAGCATCCCACAGCAGTGCGACCACACGCCCCACGCGTCGCACCCTGGCTTAATCTGGACCTTGCCGAGCTTCCGGAAGCGCGCCGCCGCGCCATCGCCCAGCGTGGTGGCTGGGCTCACGTCTTCGAGCCGAATCGAATCGCGAAGGTCCGCCACCGACGAGACGATCTTTTGCGAGGCGACGTCGAAATAGCCCACGTGGTCGCATATCTTGCGCCACGCGTCCTCGAGCGTGTCGGAGAGCGACGGGATGCCCTCCGCTGGGAAGTTTTTCTGTCGCAGGAAGAATGACGTGTAATCGATGAAGTCGAGCGAGACCGTCAGCCCGGTCCCCTCGTCCGCGGCGCGCCCGGAGTGCGATTGGATCCCAACAAAGCGGAGATTGTCCCTCGTCGGAGCCCACGAGCCATCCTCCGCCGCGTTGCCCGCCCAGTAGCGCACCCGGCTCGACGTGAGCTGCCGCGGGTCGACACCCGCATCGCGGTACTCTACGCTCAGCTTCAGCTCGTCAGCGTGGTTGTGATCGTTCCGCGTGAGCGAAGCGGTGTGGACGCGGATCGGAACATCGATCGCGCCATCGTCCCTCATTTGCTCCTGCTTCGCCGCCGTGGCTCCGAAGAGCGGGACGGTCAGCTCAGCGTAGTGCATCGGGCGGTAGATCATGAGTCCAACGGAATTTGGATCGCCTGGCCCGGCTCGGGTTGCGTTCCGTAGCGCGCGCGATTCGCCTGGCGAAGCCTGTCCGCTCCCGATGGCCCACCGTAGAAGCGCGTCGAGAGCGAATCCCACGTGTCGCCCGACTGCGCGCGGTGGGTGGTCGCATTCTGGCCGAGCACTTCGATTTCGGCGCGCCGGTCCGTCTCGGCGAGGAGCGCGGACAAGACGAGCATGTCGAGATCGGCCTGAGCGCGAGCCGCCGCCCACGCGACCGCCGATTGCGCGCCGGTCCGTGCGACCTGAAAGTCGAAGGGGATCGAGTTCACCGTGATTTGCAGCGTCGTCAGCGCCGTTTGCGCCTGCCCCACCGACGCCCGGATGCGATTGAAAAGCTTGGCCGTGCGCTGCTCTGCGTTGTCGAGTTCGTTCGCGAAGCGCACCAGCGTGGCCGTGACCTGATTGAGGTCGGAGAGCAAGTCGTCGAGGAACTCCAAGAAGTCCACCGAGAGTTCGAGCTCCGGTGTGATTGTGAGGAACGTCCAGCGGTCAGAGAGCGCGAGCACCATCTTGTCGGTCAAATCCCGGATGCTCGGCGGTGCTACTTGTCGCTGGATCCGCTTCTCGTATTCGTTCCTCGAGATCCGGATCGTGAGTTCGTACGTGACTTCAGCTTCGCTCTCGCGCCCCGGCTTGACCTTCTTGAGCAGCCCGACGCCGCCGACGACATCGCCCCAACGCACGACGACCTCGCTCGTCACCATCGATTGAAGAAGCGCGATCTTGACGTTCGCCTGATTCGCGCCGAGATCCTTATCGCGAAGGCGCCCGTTCAGTGTCCAATCGTCGTACCGCTTGCCGAACACGTGGCGTGTTGGTTCGTCGTTCCATGGGTAGTACGTCTCGGAGTCGCGCGCCTCGACGGCATCCTCTACCATTGGGCCCTGGCGCGGCCGCCCATGCGGCGCGCTCCATCCCGAGAGCGTGATCGAGCGCTTTTGCCCGCCTACCTCGGTGATCGTCCAGTCCTTCGGAACGGACACTCAGCGATTCCCGGAGGTGTAGTTGTTGACGTAGCGGCTCGACGTCGGGTTGCGCCCAATCTCCGCCAGCACGTCTTTCACCCGCCGCGCGATGCGGCTCGGGTCCTGATTCGAGTTGACCACGATCTCGACTTTTTGGATCGATGTGCCGCCGCCGCCGCCACCGGCGCCGGTTTTCGGCTTCTGCATCAGCGTGTCCTTCATCATTTCTTTTGCGCCCGATGCCATGATCTCGATCGCGCCGCGCTTCGTCTGCGCATCGAATGGGAGTGGCGCTTTATTCGGATCGTCTGGCGCCTTGAACCTCAGGCGTTCCGCCATCTCCTTCGGCCTCAAAGACATCAGAGCATCGCCCGCCTTGAACCCAGCGATCGAAATGTGGTTGAAGGCCTGGCGAACGAGGTCCATCGGGCCGAGGAGGTCATTGAAAACCGTAATGAATTCGGTCCCCACTTTGACCGTGTTGACGCCCCACCATTCGAGCGCGGGGATCAGAGACACGGACACCGTGCCCGATAGCTTCGCGAGTTCGTTGTCGAGCTTCGTCTGTGTGGCTACCGCCTTTGCGTGGTACTTCGAATTGACGTCCGTGAGCGCCGACAACTGGCCCGCCGCCACGCCCGCAGCGAGCGCTAGGTCGAACATCATTCCGACGCTAGCCGCCGCGCCAGCTGGCCCCGCCGCCGCTGCGCCGCCGCCCATGAAGCCCACCGCGCCGCCGAGGTTTCCCGCCGCGCCAATCAGTGGCTTCGCGAGCCCGACACCCATCCCGCCGACCTTCGCGACGCCGTAGAGTTTCAGGATGCTCTCGATTTTGTCGAGCGCCGTTCCATTCGAAAGCGCGTCTTTCAGCGCGCCAGCGGCTTTTTCGATGCCCGGTCCAATGCGGTCCCAAATGGACTCAATGCGCATTTTCGCGTCCATCACGAAATCGCGGATCGCGGGGTACCAGTCTTTGACGATCGCTACCCCCTTTTCCCACGCGTGGGCCAAGTGGACACCGAAGCTGTCCGCCATCTCGCGCGCGCTCGTCCCGTGTTTTTCGAACCACTCGTTCGCCTCGCTCATTGTCGCTTTGACGCGATTGAAGAGCGGAAGCGTTGCCGTGCCGAGGATCATCTTCGCGTTATCGATCAGCGTCGACGAGATCGCCGAAAAAGACGTCTTGAAGATTTCGATCGCCGGCGCGAATTTGTTGAGCGCCGTTTCGATAGTCTTCACGCGGTCGCCGGCCGATTGCTGGTTCAGTTCCTTCCCGATACCGAGCTGCGTCCCGAATACGTTGTGCGTACCGGCGCGCCCTTGGAGCAGTTGCGCGAATTCGCGCGACGCTTGCGGCATGTTCATCTCAGTGGCCGCCGCCGCCGCCATTGCTTTGGCCGCCATCCCGCTGAACTTTTGCGGGTCGAGCCCCGCTTTCATTGCCGGATTGAGTCCGAGCGTAAAAATATCTTTGAGGTCTTTGAACTCGCCGGGGAGATCGGCCGCGTCTTTGCGCATCTGCGACATGAGCGCCGCCGACTGTCCAAGCGCTTGCCCCATGCCGCTCGTTGCGCCGTTCGCGTTCAGCACCGCCGCGATTGAGATCCGCGTATCTTCTAGTCCTCGATTTAGCACCGCCACGCCATAGGTCGCCGCCGCGAGGCCGCCGCCGATTCCGAGCTTGGCGAAGCCCAATGCGAGCGACCCGACTTGCTCGACCGCGCCGGTAAATGCCCCGGTGACCTTCCCGGCGAAGTCTCCCATGTTGGACGCGAGGCCGCCGAGGTGCGCCTTCGCGCCCGCCAGATTCTGCGAGAGCTTGTCCGCCTCCTTGGCTCCTTGTCCCGCCTTCGAGCCGAAGTCCCCTTTGAGGGAGAGCTCTGTCACTACGCGGTATGTGACGTCTCCCATTAGGTCGGAGCCTCATAGGTGAGGAGTGCGGCGTTCTCTGGAAGCCAGTAGTGCGTCGGCTGGATGCCCGCCGTTGTGGCCACGGGAAGAGACGGCTCGGCGATGACGCTTCCCGTCGCGTGCTCGTACACCGCAGCGAGCCGGCATGTCTGGATCCGCCGGTCCGCGCGTGCGATGACGGCGCGAATTTGCGAGAGCTTCCAGACGTACCAATCCGGCCGATCGTCGAAGTACGCCTTGAGCGCGGCTTGGATCACGAGGTCGAGTTCCCGCGTCGAAACGAGGAATTTCGAGTCGCGCAGAACCACCGTCGCGTCCACGCGAATGAGGCGATTGTTCACCGGCGCGCCGACAAGCGACTCACCGAAGCCTAGCCAATCGTTGGCGATCACTTGCTGAACCTGGCGCGTCCACTCCGCCGACGAGGCCCACGACGAATCGGCTAGCGCCACATTCGTGAACGCCGCCGGCACGTAGGCGCCGCCGCTCAGTAC
>CALMMH010000571.1 GCA_937868145.1 uncultured Phycisphaerales bacterium | reverse complement strand
TATTCTCGGAACGCTGCTTCCCCTCAGGGGCCGCTGCATCCTGACCGGCGTTGGAGAACTCCTGGCCGGGATTCTCGCGGTCCTGATCGAAGGCGGTCGGCTGCTCCTCAGGAGCCTCCGGCGGCACGTCGCGCGCATCCTGCTGTTCCTCGAACGTCTCTCGCCGGTCATTGCGAGGAGGGCGACGCTGATCGCGCCCCGGCCGTCGCTGCGAATCGCGATTCGCCGGTCGTTCCCGATTCTCGGAACGGCGGTTGGCCTCGGGACCCGCCGCGGCTTGACCGGCGTCAGGAGACTCCTGGTTGGGATTCTCGCGGTCTTCCTCTGCGCCGACCTGCTGTTCCTCAGGAGCCTCCGGCGGCACGTCGCGTGCATCCTGCTGTTCCTCGAACGTCTCCCGTCGGTCGCCGCGAGGCGGTCGACGCGGATCGCGTCCCGGATGTCGTTGCTGCTGCGACTCGCGGGCCGCCGGTTGTTCGTTATTCTCGGATCGCGGGTCTGTCTCGGGACCCGCTTCGCCCTGCGGGGGCTTGCGTTTGATGGCCGACGCGGGAAGGACGGAGATCTCATCGATTGGGTACGAGGCCCTGTCGCCGGTGGGATACTCGACCATGACGAGTTGGGTCAGGATCTGGCCGTCGATCACCTTGGCCTCGCCCTTCTCCGTCTGGACGAGCACGCCCTTTTTCGGAAGGCTCTGCTTGAGCTCGGTGTAGGTTTGGTCCTCGTACCGCAGGCAACACTTGAGCCGGCCGCAGTACCCGGAGATTTTGGAGGGGTCCAGGGTGGCCTTCTGCATCTTGGCCATCCGCATGTTGACGGGCTTGAGCAGTTGGAGGAACTGGAGGCAACAACACTCGCGGCCGCAGCTCTCGACGTCACCGAGCAGCTTCGCCTCGTCGCGGGAGCCGATCTGACGCATCTCGATGCGGGTTTGGTACTCCTGGGCGAGCTTTCGCACCAGTTCGCGGAAGTCCACGCGGCCCTCGGCCATGAAGTAAAAGACAATCCGCTCGCCGCCGAAGATGTGCTCGGCGTCGATGATCTTCATCCGCAGGCCCAACTCCTCGGCCAGCCGCTCGCAGCTTTCAATCTCCTCGGCGGTGGTCGCCTGGAGGTGCTTCTCCTCGCTGATGTCGTCGGGAGTGGCGATCCGCACCACCTTGCCCACGATCTCGGTGCTGAACTGGATTTCGCTGGTCGTATAGTAGCTGGCGACCTGCTCCTCGCTCAACCGGAACCGGCCGTCCTTGTAGTGGCTGAGCTGGCCCACCAAGTGGCCGAGTTCAAGCCCTTTGTCCGTCTTGACGACGACGCGGGTAGCCGTCCGGGGGATCTCCGACTCATTGTGCTCGAAGAGGCCGAGGATGTTCATGCGGCCGTAATGGATCAACAGGAACTTCCTGTTCTTGGCCGGCTTGGCCTTGATCGGTGTTTCTTCCGTCATCTGCGATTATCCTAATCTGAGGCCGCTCGGCGTTGCCGCCGATGAAACCCCTGCGAAACCAACCCTGATCGTGCGAGGAACACGAACCGACACAGACGGCCAAAGACTCCCACGGACGCCATTCGGGCCCCCCGTCCGCAGTTTGTCCGTGCTCGTCGGTGTTCGTCCGTGAGGCAGACGCTTCCAGCCGCACAGAATTCAACACTAGGCAGCCATTATAGCCGAACGCGCCAGGCGGAACAATAGCCGCTCCAGAATTAGACGGTCGTTGACGTTGGCGTCGAGCCAGCGGAGCATTTCATAACCGTCGCGGACACCTTCGATGGCCTGCTCCGGCCCCAGACGGCGGGCCAGAGCCGTAATCTCGGCGGTCTGATCGGCGTTGATCAAAGGCCGTTCGGCGGCTACATGGTGAATCGCTACATCGTACAGAGCCGAGATGAGAATCTGGATCAGCGTTCGCTGAGCCCGGCGGCCCAGGTCGCTCTTGCTCGTGGTCTTGTCGAGGTTCCCCCAGCCGGCGGCGATCTGCTTGGCTGCCTCCTGCACCTGATCCACGACCTTCGGCACTTCGGACAGTTTGTAGTCGGCCAGAGCCGCCATCAGGTTCTTCTTGGTCTCGAAGAGCCCCACCCCTTCTCGCTGGAGCCGGGCCCACTGAGAGGCGAGCCCCAGACTGCCCTGCGCCAGCCGGGCAAAGAACACGGCCTCGCGGGCGCCGAGCCCGGTCGCGGTCAGATGGGCGGTGATCCGCTTCTCGTCAACGGGCCCAAATCGGATGATCTGACAGCGAGATCGGATGGTCGGCAACAATTGCTCCAGCCGGGTGCACAGCAGGATGATCGTGCAGTACGCCGGCGGCTCCTCCAGCACTTTGAGCAAGGCGTTCTGCGAGTTGGCGTTGAGCTTCTCGGCCTCGCTGACGACGTAGACCTTTCTTGACGAAAACGCCGGCCGGTTCGAAACCTGCTGGATCAGAAACTCACGGATCACGTCGATCGGCAGATCGATCGGGGTCTTCTTCCCCTTGCCGTCCTCGGTGTATTCGAGCAGTTCCTTGTAGACGTGGGCGTAATCGGGATGCGAGCCGGCATCGACCAGGGCGCAGGACTCGCACGATCCGCAGCTATCGGCAAAGGGCCCGGAGGAAGTCGGCTCGACCTGGAGATTCTTACACAGAAGGAGCTTCGCCCACTGACGGGCAGTCTTGAACTTGCCCACGCCCTCGGGTCCGGCGAACAGGTACGCATGGGCCGCCCGATCCGCAGCCAAACCTCGCTGCAGGATCCCAATGGCCCTGTCCTGACAAAAAACGTCTCGTAACGTCATAGCTCTGGATCTTCGATTTACGATTTTCGATTTACGATTGAAGCTAACGCCTGCACATCATAAATCAAAAGTGCCTCCCGGCCTCCACCATTTTCTGTACGGCCGCGACCACCCCTTTGTGCACAGCTTCAGGGCTGGCTGTGGCGTCGACGATCGAAAAATCCGGCCGGCCCTCGGCGAGTTTGAGGAACCCCTCGCGGACCCGGCCGTGATAACCATCCCCCTTTCGTTCCATGCGGTCGAGCTCGCGATTGAGCCGCCGGGCGGCCGTCTTCAGATCCACGTCCAGAATGATCGTCAGGTCCGGCCAGATTCTCTCCAATGAGACCCCGGCGACCGCCAGGACCTTGTCCATGCCGAACCCGCCGGCATAACCCTGGTAAGCGCACGTGCTCGAAAGCCACCGGTCCATGAGCACGCACTTGCCCTCCTGAAGGGCCGGCCCGATTCGCTCGAACCAAAGCTGTACCCGCGCGGCCATGTAGAGCAGCACTTCGGTCGGCGTCGTCATCGCCTCGTGAGCCGGGCTCAGCAGGATCTCCCGGATCTTCTCGCCGATCGCCGTGGTGCCGGGATCGCGGAAACCGACGGTCTCCACGCCTTGTCCGTGCAGCCAATCCACCAGCATCCGCGATTGCGTGCTCTTGCCGCACCCATCCGGCCCATCGAAAACAACGAATCGGCCCGCAAGCCCCGTCTGCAAATCCGCTTTCTCCAACTCAATCGGTCCTTTCCATCTGCTTACGGGCCTCCTTCAAGAGACGAGTCAACAAATCTTCAACACCGAGCTCGCTCGCCCACCTGTGGAGGTACGCCCAATCCAAGCTTGCCCACTGCGTGACCGCCACACCCAAAGCATCCGAATACTGTACATCGGATATGCGGTCCTTCATCCATTCGAGCTTGCTGAGAATAGTATCTTCCGGGGCGACGACCCAGAACTTTTGCCCCGCCACGTCGATTGGACGGCGGCGTTCGAACTCTTGACGGCTGAAGGGCCTGTCTTTGCGAATGATCAGGTCCGCCTTGCCTCCACCTTCAAGATCGATGACGTTGAACAGGGTCCGACGGCGCAACGCATCACGCGCGGCATCCTGGCTCACGTAGTAAGCTTGGCCAAGAAGGGCAAGAAACGAATCGAACTGATCCTCCGTGGGGTCGATCACCACATCCGCATCCTGCGTCGCCCGGGGACGACCGTGGAAACTGCTGCTCAAAGAGCCTGCCACCATGTAGGGTATCCCGACCTCGTCCAGCAGACCGATCAAACGTCCGAGGAAGTCCTTCTGCGTGGTCATGGCCGAGTCGATCCCTCCCCATAGGCCTGTCGAAAGAGATCGTCGCCTATCATCAGGCGGATCACTTCCCGCTCCACAGCCCGGTCGTCCCAGTCCGAATGACGATGGCGCACGCCGGCCGCCACCAGCGACCGCAGGTTGTCGCACAGCTCGAAAGTCAGGGCCACTCTGCCGGCCAGCCCTATCCGACGCAAGACTTGAAACTGCACGGCAAGGGCTTCGGCGGTCGTGTCATTCAGCATTCGATCTCTCAGGGTCATGGCGTATCGCTCTTGAGACTTGCCGGCTTGAAGTACAGCACCAGCTTCGCCTCCTCCATGGAGACTCCAAACGCGTTCTCAAACGTCCGGGTCACTTCCTCGTCCAAGTCCATCTCAAACTCGTACGAGTCTCCTTCACTGAGGGACTCCGTCTCCACGATCTTGCCGGACTTCTTTTCGAAAAGATAGACCGTCCCGTCCGTGGGAGCGATCCAATTGATCCGGAAGCCCCCGCCGACGATTTGCACGTCTCTCGGCAGATCGTTTCCCTGCAAGGGCCCGATCGTCGTACAGCCCGCACCAACCCCCAACAGGGCGACGATTACAGCCGCCACCAGGCCTCTGTAGGATACCCGACCACTCCGTGCCACCATGTTCAGCCTCCACAATTTGGGAACGTACAAATGATCCGAACAACCGCTGCGACACCGCATCCGCTTCACCCACGCGAGGATTCGTCGGTTCGGACAGCCGAACGGCTTTCCTCGACGGGTTTGAAGTACAGCAGGAACTGCGCTTCGTCAATATCAATCCCGAGCAAGGTCTCGATGTCGTCGGCGTCGACAGCCGTCTCGACGGAGAACTTGTAGGTCTCTCCCGACTCCAAGGTGAAGGTCTGGACGAGCTTCCGCGTGTGCTCTTCCACGAGGTAGACCGTTCCGGTTTCGGGGGCCTGCCATTCGATCTTCAACCCGCCGCCGACCAGCCGGGACTCGCCCGCAAGGTATTTCGGTCGCAGCCGCTCCTGCGAATGGCATCCTGCAAACCCACGCTGGAGGTTATGCAACCGGTTGAAGCAGGCATCTACCCTGCCCCGATA
>CALMMH010000570.1 GCA_937868145.1 uncultured Phycisphaerales bacterium | reverse complement strand
GAACTCGTGACGAGCACTCGCTCGGCAGGGCAGCCCAATTCGCGGAATCGCTCGGCGTACTGGGGCGTCTGCGCCAGAACCCGGTCGATCTTCCCGAAGAAGGTCCGCGTCGCCGCCTTGATCCGGCGGTATCGCGAGAAGCTCCTGTCGCTGATTCGGCCGTTGAGGACGACGACGGGAATGTGCCGCTGGTGGGCGGTGAAGAGGAAGTTCGGCCAGACCTCGAGCTCCATGAGCAGGCAGATGGACGGCTGAAGCCGGTCGAAGGCCCGCCGGATGATCCAGGAAACGTCGAAGGGGAAGTAGAAAACCGCCCAACGCCGGCCGAAGAGCTTGTCCGCCTGGGCATAACCCGTGTCGGTCGTCGTACTGACGACGATTTCGCAATCGGGGTACTGTTTCTCGATCTCAGCGATCAGGGTTTTGGCGGCGTTCACCTCGCCCATGCTGACCGCGTGCAGCCAGATGCACGTCTTGCGCATGTCCTTGCGGCCGACGTCGCCGAACCGCTGGCCCCAGCCGCTGCGGTATCGCTGATGCGCCGCCATGCGGTAGAGAAGAACAGGGCTGAATGCGAGCCCTGCGAGTAGATAGACAAAATCAATAATGAATCTCATATCCATCCTAGGTCGGTATGCTGCGAATTTCTGATGGCATGATAGTGCCGCGGGCCGGCGGTGTCAAATGCCGCCGGCCCGCGGGAAGGATCGAGATGCAATCGGTGTTGCGGTCAAGGAGCGGTGTTTGCTGCGTCTTCGACTCGCTGCAATTCGAGCGTCGGATCGCCGGTGAGGAAGAAGCCGCCGCCGCGGACGATCAGGTTGAAGTCCACGAAGAGGTTCATGCCGATGATGCCGTCGAGCGTGCCGCCTTCCGGCGAGGAGATGTCCATGAGCACGACCGGAACGTTCGTGGCCTTGAACCACTGGCCGAGCGCCGGGATTTCGATCGTGTCGACGTAGAAGCCGGGGGCCATGGTGATCTCGCCGGTGACGCCCTCGATCTCGACTTCGAATTCGGGGGCCGCCGGGTTCAGTTGCAGCCTCGCGGCGATTCGGGTTCCGACCACGGTGACCTGGGCGCCGGTGTCGAGCATGAAGCGGCTTTTGTCCACCGCGCTTTTGGGACCGTCATAGAGATCCACGCTGTGCACGAAGAAGAGGCTTTGCGAGGAGTTGCCGATGATCATCGACGGACTGGAGGGCGGGTACTCCATCGCAGTGCCGCCGCCGAGGAGGTCGTCCAGGTCGTCCCAGTCGAAGCCGCCACCGCCGAGATCCACCGTCGGGACATACTGAACGGCCGCCGCGCCCAGGGGTCGCAGCTCCAGCGGAATGACGTTCGTAAAGCTGGGAGCATCCGCATCGTCGGCCTCGTACATGCGGATCTCGGGCGCCGTGAACGTCTCGCCGTCTCGGGTCAGGGTGATCGTGCGGTCGTTGCGAATCAACGTGGTGTAGTAGACGCTCAGGGGAGTGCCGATGGCCGTCGGCAAGTCCGGGCCATCGCCGGGATTCGTGCCGACTCCGACCGCCACGTTGCTCTCGCCCATCATGCCGGACCGGTCGAGGGAGAGCGTGTCCAAGGCGACGGCGTCAAGCCCGTCGATGAATAGGCCCAGCGGATAACTGACCAGCGCGTCCACCGATCCGGTCACACCGCTGACCGTCACGTAGTTCGAAGTAAGCAATCCCGGGTAGAGGCCTGCCCGTGTGGCATCGGCGTAACCGACGACGTGAGAGCTGGCTCCGGTGTCGAACAGTCCGATAATATAATCCGTCTTCCAATCCACGCCGGCAGGGTAGCTTCCTGTGACGGAGGTTTCGACGATGGCGTCGAATTCGAGGTCCGCTCCGCGTTCTTGGGTGACGGACACCGCGATCCAGGGCACGAAACCGTCGACGGGCGGCGACTCGACGAGCAGCTCCTCGCCCGCGGCCAGAGCGGAGATCCTGCCTTTTGCAGTCGCGGCTTGCCCGGTTTTTCGCTCGGCGCGCGTAGGCAGCGGGCTATCCTTGGGGTGGCGGATGCCTTTGATCCGCCTGTTGCCGCCGGCCTGCCAATCGACGTCCTGACGTTGCCAGTTTGCCGTCGCCGCGCAGAGAGGGGCCGCCAAGGCAAGCAGAAGGAGGGAAACGATTGCGACGCGGACTCTCACTCGCACCAAATTCGTCATTTTCATGGACTTACCCTTTCCGATCAGGGTCCATTATAGCATAAGGCAGACTCGCGCGAAACGCAAAAGGAGCCTGCCGGCTCTCTACGCAATAAGTGCCATGGACGACCATTTGCGCAACGGTTTCTTTTCTCCATTTTGGAAAGGGGGGCTTGACGCGCCCGGCCGCGGCGGTACGATAGAGCGCGTTGTCGGACATCCGTCCCCGTAGCTCAACTGGATAGAGTGGCAGCCTCCGGAGCTGCAGGTTGTGCGTTCGAGCCGCACCGGGGACATTTTGCCTTTCGCAACCCCCTCCTTTCCCGACGCCTTGGCATAGCCCACGTCTTTGCCCCCCCATCGCGTTTTGGTGAGCGAATACCGTTGAACTGTGTCGTCGAAATCCGTATGATGCCTGCGGTCTTGGTTGGAGTGGTTTCTTCACAGGCAAAAACCGAGGTGGGTCGCCCGGTGGAATCGGCCGCGGAGGTTCCCCGCCAGTGCCAGGCAAGGAGGCTCGACGTGCTGGAGACGTTCTCACACTGGATGCAGGTCATGAATGGGATCGTCTGGGGGCCGCCGATGATCCTGTTCCTCATCGGGACCGGCCTGTTCCTCACGTTCCGTCTGCGCGGCATTCAATTGCGGTATTTCAAGCACGCCATCGAGTGCATCTCCGGCAAGTACGACAATCCCGACGAGCAGGGCGACGTGTCGCACTTCCAGGCTCTGTGCGCGGCCCTGTCGGCCACGATCGGAACGGGCAACATCGCAGGCGTGGCCACCGCGATCGCCCTGGGCGGACCGGGAGCGGTGTTCTGGATGTGGGTGACCGCGCTGGTCGGCATGGCCACGAAGTTCACCTGTTGCTCGCTGGCCCTGCGGTATCGCGTGATCCACAAGGACGGCAGCGCCTCCGGCGGCCCGATGTACTACCTGGAGCGGGGCCTCAAGCAGAAGTGGCTGGGAGTTCTCTTCGCCCTGTTCGCAGGCGTTGCGTCGCTGGGCATCGGCTGCGCGGTCCAGTCCAATTCCGTCGTGGACGGGCTCCTGACGATTACGCCCGACAGTTGGGAGCACGCGGCGGTCACGGCCGGGATTCCCCTCGTGGGCGGCAAGCCCGTCATCAAACTTGTTCTCGGCGTCGTCCTGGCTTTTCTTGTCGGGATCGTCATCATCGGCGGGATCAAGCGCATCGCGGTCGTTGCAGAACGGGTCGTTCCGTTCATGTGCGTCGCTTACAGCCTCGGCGCGATTGTGGTTTTGGCCCTGAACTTCCGACAGATTCCCGCCGCATTTGCGCAGATCTTCCACTACGCGTTTTCACCGGTTGCCGCAGGGGGCGGCTTCATGGGCGTCGTCGTGGCCCGCACCATCGAGAAGGGCGTGGCCCGCGGCGTCTTCAGCAACGAGGCCGGTCTGGGTTCGGCGCCGATTGCGCACGCCGCCGCCAAGACCAAGGAAATGATCCGCGAAGGTTTCGTCGCGATGCTGGGCCCGTTCATCGACACGATCGTCGTCTGCTCGATGACGGCACTGGTCATCGTGATCTCGGGCGTCTGGCAGGTCAAGAGCAGCACAGGCGAAGTCCTCTACGGTCCCGGCGGCAAGGGCGTCCCCATGACGATGACGTTCGAGGGAAAGTCCATCCAGGTGATTGGGACCGTGGGCGAGAAGCCGGAACCGTTCCTCGATGAGAGCGGCCGACCCTATCTGTTGCCCACGGGTGCGCCCATGAGCATCGCCGCGTTCGAGAGCAGCCTGCCCGGCGCGGGCCGTGTGATCGTCGCCTTCGGGCTGATGTTCTTCGCGTACACGACGATGATCTCCTGGTCCTATTACGGCGACCGCTGCTTCGAGTATCTGCTCGGGTCCTGGGCGATCACCCCGTACCGCTACATCTTCTGTGCCTTTGCGGTCCTCGGCGCCATCGGCGGCCTCGACTTGGTCTGGACGGTCGCGGACAATCTCAATGCGATGATGGCCGTGCCGAATCTGATCGCGCTGCTGGGCCTCAACGGCATCGTGGTCCGCGAGTCGAAGGACTATGTCGCCCGCGTGATCGCCAAGCCGGCGGCCCTGGGCTGATAGGTCCTATCGGTCTTCTTCATCCCATGTGGAATCACTTGCGATCCGTGAACCACGACGGGCCCGCCAGATCGGCCATGGTCTTGAGCCCGGGGCCGGCCTGCAGAATGGACCGCACCACATTGAGCGTCACGGCGCACGTGGCGATGTCGCCGTTGATGCCGCCGGCGATGCGCGAGCTGAACGTGGGCTCGCCTTCGATCCGGATCTCCTCATAGGATTCCGGCTCGCCAACCGCTGCCTTGAACGTCAGCGTGATGACTTCGTCGTTGCCGACGAAGCCACGCCCCACCTGCTGAACGCCGCGAGCCATCCCTTGAGCGATCGGCTTGTAGCCGCCGGGGATCTCCCGCTCAGCCATGACCGGTTCGAGGCTCTCGGTCGTCCGGTCGAGCTTCCAACCCATGCGCGCGGCCAGGAAGTCCACCGATTCCGGCAGACCCACATGCCGAAGCTTGCCCGCCTTGTGCCGGGCCTCGAACTCCTGGACGGTGAGCCCCGCTCCGATTTTCTGCTGAAACGGAATCCGGCGGACGGAGGCGTCTTGAATTCGCCAGATGCGAATGCCTGTGACTTTCTGGCACAATCCGGTCAGAACGGTGGGAAGGAAGTCCATCAGGTAACCGGGATTGACGCCGGTGCCGACACAGGCGATGCCGCCGTCGCGGCAGATCTGGTCGATGCGTTTGGCCAGCGCGGACTGAGTCCGCCAGGGATAGAAAAGCTCTTCGCACGTCGAGACGATCGGGAGCCTCGCTTTGGCGAGCTGAGCGACCTGGGGCTCGAAGGCCGCCAGACTGCTGACGGTGGTGACCACCGCGGCCTGCGGGGACTTGCCGTAAATCGCCTCGCCGAGATTGCCGCTGATGGGCACGCCGAGCTTCGCGATGTCGCAGAACTCGCCGAGGTCCTTGCCGATCTTGGCCGGGTCGCTGTCGACGGCTGCGACGATGCGGAAGGTCCCTCGCGCAACGGCGGATCTCACCATCATCTGCCCGAGGGGGCCCAAACCGATATGAACGATGTCAATCATTTGGACATTCCTTTCATCTTATGCGAGGCTATCCTGCCGAATTGTCTGTTGCCATTTAATTCCGGACGAGTGCCGTATGCTACCGACTCGGGTTCAAGATGGCAAGCAGTCCTTGCAAGTCGGGGCAATACGCAGGTTTTGATCCCCGCAAAGGCAGGACGGCCGATATGGAAAGGGCGTCACGTTGGCAGAACGTGCGAGGCACTGATTGAAGGGGGTGACGCCGGCGGCCTGTCCCTTTCTCTTCCAGCCTGTTATTTCTGATGACAAAGATGCCGATAGAGATATAATGGAATGCTGAGGCACATTGGTGTTTGTGGAAAAGAGACTGTACACGCAGGAGGATATATCGATGACGAATCGCGCAGGGAGAGTCGTCCTTTTTCTAATGATTGGGGGTGTGTCTACAGCGGCTGTGCTGTGCTGGGGCGATCGTGCGGAGCCTGTCGCCGGGTTGCAGTATCCCACGGGAGAGGTGAAGAACCGAACCGGGCCCATCTATCCGAAGGTCGAAGGGCCTGCTTCCTTGTCTATGGATCTGGCCCAGGGAATGACGGCCGGAGCGTCCCTAGTGCTGCGAGTCTCGGCTTCTTCCAGGATTCCGGTCGCCTCGGGGACGGTCACGCTCCGCGTGCCGGAAATCGCCGGGGAGCCCAATCGGACGGACGTACTCTGGACGGGAAGCCCTTCGGACATTGTCGCCGAAGTCGTGGAGTGGCCGGTAGGGGCCCTGCCTGCGGGAAAGTACCGTTTTGTCGCGATCTTTGAGTTCACGCCGGATGGAGATGATGTCGAGCCCGGGGCGATCTCGCAATGCCTTTATGTGGATGTCCGGCCGGAGACCATCCTCAGCTCGAACGTGTCGTTCGAACAGATCAAACGGCTCGAGTTGCGACAGGAACTGGAACGCCGCATCGTCGCCAGCCGCAAGCCCAAGCTGGCCGTCGCAAGCGACGACGCGGTCGCCCGAGAGATCGCCAGGCTCGAAGCCGACGACCCGGGCTTCATGGATCGGGCGATTGAAGGCCTGATCGGCACAGATCCTGAAGTGGCCAGCCGCGTGTCCGAGCTGAATGAGAGGCGGATGGAGTCTGAGGAGGAGCCGTTCGCGTTCTAACTTCGTGGCGGTCTTGGGAAAGCCGATCGAGAGATGCACGTAATCGCTGTTGACAAGGCGCGAATCATGAATAGATCCACCATTCCAGCCGTAGTTCTTTCCATCCTTGCTGTCATCTGCACCGACGCGCATGCTTACGGTCCGACTTGGGGCATGTTGCAGGTGGCGAACCTGCCCTCGGATCGAACGTTTCTGCGCAACGGCGTCATTGAGATTCAGTGTGAAGTCGCCAACGTCTATGACCAGACCGTCGACTCATACAGCGCCACGTTCTATCTGGTGCCAAGCGATTGGAGAGACAAGCGAAGCTACACTCTGGGCAGTGTGTCCGGGACTGAATTGCATCCAGGAGATCGGAAGTCCTTCACTCCGAGTTTCACAGTACCCGATTGTCCGAGGGGGTGGTACTACATTACGGTCACCCTGTACTGGTCGAACGATCAGGCGAGGACAGACATGATCGGCATCAGAGTGTTGCCGGCGAATCCGGATCTTGCGGTCAGTCTGGTTGACGCCCCGGACGGCATCTATGGCCGAGGCAGCGACATCACCGTGCAGGTCGCGATCGCGAATCTGGGAGGCGTGGCTTCGGACCCCTACACGGTGAGTCTCAGCGCCGGCGCTCACGTCATCGGCGCAGCCCAGCGAGGCGGGATCCCTGTCGATGGATCGGACAGTTTTGACGTTCTCTGCGCCCTGCCGGATGAGTTCTCCGAGAAAGACTACCACATTAAGGCGGAGATCAGCACATCGAGCGATGACGACGCGACCAACAACACGGGCTATGATTCCGGCGCCGTGAGCGTGCGTCCCATGCCGGATTTGACTGTGGCTGAGGTGGATGCCGCCAGCGGCGCGTATGCGCCGGAAGACCCGATTAGCGTCATGACGCTTGTGAAGAACGTTGGGGAGCGTTTCTCGGGAGAGTACGTAATCACCTACTATGCGTCGGCGGACGCCGCAATTACCAGTGGCGACTACGTCGTGGGTTCGGTAACCCGTCCCGGTGTTGCCGCTGGAGACGTGGATAGCTTCACTGCCGTCTGTACTCTGCTGTCCTATATTCCGTCTGGCGATTGCCACATCGGGGCGATCCTCAAGTGCGTGGAGGAAACGAATACATCGAACAACAAGGCGTTTGACGCCGCGACGGTGTCGTTGGTTCATCCTGAGGGATACCTGTGCGGTCAAGCTCAATATGAGGATAGGTTGGGGTGGAGCCATCCCATCCGGTACGCCCGCGTGAGGGTGTATGACAGCGGCAAGAACAACGATCCGACCGACGATCTCATGATCGGCGAGACCTACACGGATGGCGAGGGCAACTATGGAGTCCGGTTGCCGCTAGGGGCCGGCAATGGCCCGGAGGTTTACGTCAAAATCTTCACCGAAGGGGTCGCGGGCGCCTGCCCCGGAACGACAAGCAAGATTTGCACACTGAAGGACCATGTATTGAAACAGCTTTA
>CALMMH010000569.1 GCA_937868145.1 uncultured Phycisphaerales bacterium | reverse complement strand
GGACCATGATGTCCGAGCCCCGGCCGGTGGAAGTGAGCACCGGGATCAGGGCGAGAATGGTCGTCGAGCCGGTCATGAGACACGCCCGGATCCGACGTTTGCCCGCCTCGATCGTCGCCTCGCGGATCTCCTCAACGGTCTGGGGTTTGCGTCGATCGAACGTCTGGTCCAGATAGGTGCCCATCACGACGCCGTCGTCGTCCGAGATTCCGAACAGAGCGAGGAATCCGACCCAGACCGCCACGCTCAGGTTGATCGGGTGTACCTGGAACAACTCCCGCATGCTCACGCCGAAAACGCTGAAATCGAGGAACCAGTCCTGTGCATAGAACCAGATGAACAAAAACGCACCCGACCAGGCCACCATCACGCCCAGGAAAACCAACAGGGTCGTGGAAACAGTCCGGAACTGCATATACAGAACGAGGAAGATCGTCATCAGCGACAGCGGCACCAGAAGTCTCAGCGTCCGATTGGCGTGAAGCTGGTTCTCGTAGGTTCCGGCGAACGAGATCGTGACGCCGGCCGGTCGTGTGAACTCGCCGCTCGCCTCTTTCTCCCGGATCAACCGGCCCGTGGCCTCCACAACGTCCACCTCGGCGGTCCCCTCCACCTTGTCGAACAGAACGTAGCCGACGAGCGACGTGTCTTCGCTTTTGATCATCTCCGGCCCGCGGACATATCGAATCTGGGCCACCTGCACCAGAGGGATCTGAGCGCCGTCCGGCGATGGAACCAGTATCCGTTCGAGGGCCTCGATGCTGTCGCGGAGTTCCCGCTGATAGCGGACCCGCACGGGGAACCGCTGGCGTCCCTCGACGGTCGTCGTCACCTTGATGCCCCCCACCGCCACCTCGAGGACATCCTGGAATTGTTGGATAGGCACGCCGTAACGGGCAAGCGCCTGCCGATCCGGAACGATCTCCAGATAAGGCTTGCCTACGATCCGGTCGGCGATCACCGTGCCCGGGTCGACGCTCGGGACTTCCTTGAGAATTCGCTCGACCTCAAGGCCGACCCGCTCGATGGTCTCCAGATCGGGGCCTTTGATTTTGACGCCCATGGCCGCCCGCATGCCGCTTTGCAGCATGACCACCCTGGCGGCGATCGGTTGAAGCTGAGGCGCAGAGGTGGTGCCGGGGATGTCCGCGGCCCGAGTGATCTCCTGCCAGATGTCGTCGGGGGAGTTGATGTGGCTTCGCCACTGCCGATACGGCCTGCCGTGGGGATCCGGAATCAATCGGCCGTTCGGGGCGCGCGGGTACTGTCCCGTCGCAGGATCGTATCGAAAACTGATCCGCCGCCCCGCCTCGTCGACAACATACTCGCTCTTGTAGTTGATCACGGTCTCGATCATGCCGATGGGCGCCGGATCCAACGCCGACTCCACGCGTCCGATCTTGCCGACGACCGAATCGATCTCCGGAATCGAGGTGATCGCAACATCCTGCTTCTGCAAGACGTCCAGGGCTTCGCCGATCGAGGCGTGCGGCATCGTCGTGGGCATGTAGAGGAACGACCCCTCATCGAGAGGCGGCATGAACTCCTTGCCCAACCCCGGGAACGTGTGCCTGGCAGCCACCCACAGACGATTGGTGCGAAGACCTTGCGGCACGAAGGAGAAGACCCGGTCGAAGCCAAGCCATATCATCGCCCCCAGCACCAGCAACACCATGGGGATAGACATGAACGCGATCTTGTGATTCAGGCACGCGCGAAGGATTTGCGGATAGAATCGCTCGAACAACAGGATGAACGCCATAAGGATCGCAATCATCCCGCCGACGAAGATGAGGTTGCGTGCGAGCCCCCTTTGCGGCCCCAGCGGTTCCCAATCGACGGTCAGCAACAAGCCGATTACGAGCAGAACCGCCATGTTGCCGGCATAGGGCGCCAGTTTGTGAATCCGCGAGGGAATAACGCCTCTGAACAACTGATAAAGGGCAAAGCCAATGATGACGACCGCCGCCAACCGGCTGAACATCATCCCCATGGCAACCGCCACCCCGATCAGAGAGACATAGAAAACCGCTCGCAGATATTTTCCGCCCACTTTTCGCGGGAAGAACATCACGTGGGCCATCGGGGGAATAACCGTCAGGGCAATCACAATCGAAGCGAAGAGCGCAAAGGTCTTCGTGAACGCCAGAGGTTTGAAGAGTTTGCCCTCGGGCCCGGTCATGAAGAAGACCGGAAGAAAGCTGATGATCGTCGAAGCCATGGCGGAAACGATCGCGCTGCCCACTTCGCTGGCCGCCCGATGAATGACCTCGGCGCGGGGCATGTCCGGCGGATCCTCCTCCAGGTGACGAAGGATGTTGTCGCAGATCACGATCCCCATGTCCGTGATGGCGCCGACGGCGATGGCGATCCCCGCCAGGGACACGATGTTGGCGTCCACGGAAAAGACCTTCATGACCGCGAAGCAGCCCAGCACCGCCAGCGGCATGACCGAACTGATCAGAATGCTGCTGCGAAGGTGCATCACCATGATGAGAATCACGATCGCGGTGACCAACACCTCCTGGTAGATGTCGGCGTTCAGCGTGCCCAGGGTCTCGTAAATCAGGCCGGTGCGATCGTAGAACGGCGTGACGGCGACCTGGCTTCGCGTGATCCAGGAAGGCCACTGCTCCTGGGGCGTTTTACGCAAGAACTCCAGCCAGACAGGTTGGTTCAGGCCGGCGCCTTCCCGGGCTTCGAAGCCGTGCTGCTGCGCGAATTCGTCGACCTGTTCCGGCTTCATGGCGCGGCCCGCGGCGACCGAAGCTTTAAACGATTGGTAGATTGAGGCC